>NZ_JBFRVX010001551.1:0-790 GCF_041475345.1 Vibrio sp. 10N.222.48.A3
GATTATGTAAAAGCTATTCAAGTATTATCAAAAAGTGGGGTATTTTCTGTATCAAGTTTAAAACTATCTCAAGCCAATGATAACCGGAAGTTTGTTGATTTTATTGATGCTAGTTCAGGAGAGCAGTGTTTGGCTATGATGTTACTTGGCATTGCGAGTCAAATAGAAAACAACTCATTAATATGTATAGATGAACCAGAAATAAGCCTACATCCAGAGTGGCAAGAAGAATTTATTCCATTAATTAATGATCTATTTTCATTGTATTCTGGTTGTCATTTTGTGATCGCAACACACTCACCCCTTTTAGTTTCAAAACTATCTAGTGATAACTGCTTTATATTAAATTTGGATGAAAATATGTTGATTGATTCTTCAAAGTCAACAAGTTATTCATCAGACTATCAATTAGCAACTCTATTTAAATCACCGGGATTTAAGAATGAATATTTGGTTAGTGAGAGTCTTGATATTCTTAATACTCTTTCTAAATTTACGCCACTAAATTTTGAGCTTTTTGAAAGAATTAAATTGATTACATCTTTAAAGTCTCAAGTTTCATGCGAAGACCCTGTTCATTCTCTTATTACAACAATTGAAAGAGTTATGGAGGAGATTAATGAAGATTGATAACCCAGTAACATACACGAAAGGTGAGTTAGAGTTAGTTGATAATTTTATTAAGCGTGATAAAAAAAACGGAACTGACTGGGGGGATGATGAATTTAAAGACATTAAATTGTCCATAAAAAATCATTACAAGGTTGAACAGAACTATGTGTGCCCATAC
>NZ_JBFRVX010001552.1:0-716 GCF_041475345.1 Vibrio sp. 10N.222.48.A3
CCACAATCTATAAGTTTCACTAAAATACACCACTCCCCGCCCTACCTAGCAATAGCCACATACACCTTTACTTTCAAATACTTAACACAAATAACAACCTAGAAGAACTTTAATAAACTGCTATAATCTCTGAACCTTGGTACACCTTTTGTACCCCTCAAATCACCCTTTTGGTACACCTCAGAGGCACACGTTCATGGCATCTTATAGTATTGAAAAGCGAACTCTAGCAAGTGGCGAATCTCGCTACAAAGCCACAGTTACCGTGAAACATCGAAGCAAAATTGCTCAACGTTTTTCCAAAACTCATAAGAAGAAAACGCTCGCTACTGCCTGGGCTAAAAATGAAGTCCGAAAGATAGAAGAAGGTGAAACCCAAGATCGTTCTGTACCCATTGGCCAGCTGCTAGACATGTACATAGAGAACAAAAACCTCTGGGACAATACAGGCCGATCGAAACAAACCGTATTAAAAATGCTGCGTGATTGCGACATAGCAAAAATCTATTCCGATGAGCTAACCACTAAAGACTTAATTGAGCACTGCCAAAATAGGTGCAGTACGGGAACCAAACCCTCTACCGTCTATTCCGACATCTATTTTTTACGTTCGGTATTCAAACGAGCTAACCCTGTCTTCAACGTTGCCGCGAACGTGAACACATTCTTAGAAGCAACACCCATTCTGTATGAAATGAAGCTCATCGGTAAATCAG
>NZ_JBFRVX010001553.1:0-436 GCF_041475345.1 Vibrio sp. 10N.222.48.A3
GATATTGGATCACGGTGACACAGAGAGAGAAAGTCGATGATTGAGCGCCAAGAAACCAAACAACGCATGAGCCGTATTGTTAAACACAACGGCACTATCTACCTATGTGGCCAGGTGTGTGCTGATGCAACTAAAGACATCACAGAACAAACACAAACGATGCTAGATAAAGTGGAAGCCCTACTTGAGCAAGCGGGCAGCGATAAAGAGCACATGCTGTCAGCAACGATTTACTTGAAAGACATGAAAGACTTCCAAGAAATGAACGCAGTATGGGATGCATGGGTACCTGAAGGCCACGCTCCAGCTCGCGCATGTGTGACTGGCGACATGGCTCGTGAAGCGCTACTTGTTGAGATCTCTGTGATTGCCGCTGAGAAGTAATGGCTTAAAGCTTTTAGTGACGCAATGGCTTCAAGAGATTCCAGATACCTCG
>NZ_JBFRVX010001554.1:0-931 GCF_041475345.1 Vibrio sp. 10N.222.48.A3
TCAACCAGATCGTCAATCTGCGAAGTTTGAACAGAACAACTTATGGTTAAACACACCTTTATGGGCAATTTTGAGTGAAGGGGTTGCTCTGCATCCAACTAAACCTGCAGTAGCCGATCCGACGGGTAGCCTTACTTATGAAGAGTTGCAGTCTGAAGCAGACAGAATAGCCGCGGGTTTAAAAGAGGTCGGGTTAAAAGCTGGAGACCGGGTCGTATTTCAGGTGTCTAACAGCATTTATTTCGCAAAAGTGTTTTTTGCTTTACAAAGAGCTGGCTTGATTCCGGTATTGGCACTGCCGGCACATGGTATTGTTGAAATTCGCCATTTCATGAAAGTATCTGGCGCAAGGGCCTACTTCGGTTCTAACTTAGAAAACGATGGAAGAGCACTACACATAGCTGACTCACTGTCGGAAGAGTCCCTTTCATTTAAGCATATCTATATTGTGGGAGACTCTGGAAAGTATCCGTCTTTACCTCTGGGTAATATTGGCCAGTTCGTTCCTGAACGACCAAACCCAAATCATCCTGCTTTGTTTTTAGTTTCTGGTGGAACGACGGGACTACCTAAGCTCATTCCTAGAAGTCATAACGATTATCGTCTCAACATCCAAAGTTGTGCAGCAGCAAGTGAGTTGTCGTCCGACGAGGTATACCTCGCAGTGTTACCTGCCGCGCATAATTTTACTTTGGGTTGTCCCGGTTTATTGGGAGCGCTTGATGTTGGAGGAAGTGCCATTTTCAGTTCCAACCCCAGTCCTGATTACTGCTTTGATGTTATCGAGAAAAATAAAGTGACGGCGACAGCTTTGGTTCCCGCGCTTGCGCAGCTATGGAATGCGGCTAAAGAATGGGAAAGTGCGAATACATCTAGCCTAAGACTGATGCAAGTCGGTGGCTCGAAGCTAGCCTATTCTGATGCTCTTGAT
>NZ_JBFRVX010001555.1:0-688 GCF_041475345.1 Vibrio sp. 10N.222.48.A3
GAACTCTGGCAAAGCGTACGAGCTTGTACAAAAGCTTGCTGCACACGCCTAACGAACGACGAGACAAAGAACATGACACAGACTACCGATAAACTGTCGACCCACGTTTCAGTCAAAGAAGCTGAAATGGCGGAAGTATTAGCAAAAATCGTTCGAGATAAATACCAATGGGTTGAAGCGCGTAAGCAAACTCAACCATTGGACGAGTTTAAAGCAGCGTTAACCGCAACAGACCGCAGCTTTTATGATGCACTGAGCGGTGAACAAACGGTTTTCATCACTGAATGTAAGAAGGCATCTCCGTCAAAAGGTTTAATCCGTGACGAGTTTGATTTGGACTACATTGCATCGGTTTACAACAACCACGCCAACGCGATTTCTGTGCTGACAGACGAGAAGTACTTCCAAGGTGACTTTGAGTTTTTACCTAAGGTTCGCAGCATTGCTAAGCAACCTATCCTGTGTAAAGACTTCATGGTTGATACCTACCAAGTTTACCTAGCTCGTCACTACTCAGCTGACGCAATTTTGCTAATGCTTTCGGTATTGGATGACGAAGAGTACAAAGCACTTGCTGACGTCGCTCACTCGCTAAATATGGGCGTACTTACCGAAGTCAGCAACGAAGAAGAGCTTCATCGCGCTGTCGCTTTAAAAGCAAAAGTGATCGGTATTAATAACCGCAACC
>NZ_JBFRVX010001556.1:0-492 GCF_041475345.1 Vibrio sp. 10N.222.48.A3
GCTAAAGTTGCTGAGCAAGCTGAAACACGTCTATCTGACGCGTACCAGATCACTGAGAAAATGGCTCGTTACGAGCAAGTTGGCGCAATCAAGAACGACACTGTTGAAGCTCTAATTGCACAAGACGAAAACCTAGATGAGCGCGAAATCCGCGGCATGCTTGGTTCTCTAGAGAAAAACGTAGTACGTAGCCGCATCATTGCTGGCAACCCACGTATTGATGGCCGTGAAAAAGACATGGTTCGTGCGCTAGACGTACGTACTGGTGTTCTTCCACGTACACACGGTTCTTCTCTATTCACTCGTGGTGAAACTCAAGCACTTGTTACTGCAACGCTTGGTACACAACGTGATGCACAAATCATCGACAGCCTAATGGGTGAGAAGAAAGACAACTTCCTTCTACACTACAACTTCCCTCCATACTGTGTAGGTGAGACTGGTTTCGTTGGTTCTCCTAAGCGTCGTGAAATTGGTCACGGTAAGCTTGCT
>NZ_JBFRVX010001557.1:0-293 GCF_041475345.1 Vibrio sp. 10N.222.48.A3
GGTTTACGCAGTACACCTCGAACTTTCCGCCTTTACGCCTTGCCCGATTGTTTTGCGTCCTTAAAGAGCGTGGCCAAAAATGTGCAATGTCCACACCTCATGACCCTCAATTTTCGCCATCAAGAATCGGGCAGTTTTGCGACCAAAAATGGCGGACGCATTGGAGAGCTGGAAAAAACACTCAAGTCCCCGATGGCATTTTTCTTCCCTCAAGCGAAGAAAGAGCAGAGCGAACGCGAGCAAATTCGAGATGAAATGTCGGATGGCATCAACAGCATGGCATACATGCACCT
>NZ_JBFRVX010001558.1:0-529 GCF_041475345.1 Vibrio sp. 10N.222.48.A3
TAGAGGCAGCGAAGAAACTTACTTCAAACAATGAAGAATACTTAGCAACACTAAATCAAAATGTTAATAAGTTTGAGAGACAGTTGACAGAACTTAGAGCAGTCCAAGCCTCTATCAATGAACAAATCTCACTAAAAAACAATCAAATCCAAATTCTAAACGATCAAGCAAGTGCGCGGCGTCTAAAAGCTATAGATTGCTCTGCCGTTCCTGACTGTGCTTCATCTGTATTAGCCTTTGAAAACCAATCAAATCGAATCGCTAGTGACGTTCAAAGCCTTGATATTACACGAAATCAAAATCAAGAAAGGCTTTCAAAACTTCAAGATGACTTAGATTCATCTCAAAGCGAAATAGACAAGCGAAAGCTAGCGAACACTTTGAGTATGAATGAGTTTGCAGGGACAGAATCTGGATTCATTCTGAAAAAATCAGCATACGAAAAAGCTGTTTTATCAATATTTTCTCCATTCGGAGTAAAAGTTGAAAAGCCATTCGACCTCTTCATGATGCTTGTCTCCGGGCTTAT
>NZ_JBFRVX010001559.1:0-832 GCF_041475345.1 Vibrio sp. 10N.222.48.A3
GGTATTGATCGTCCTCTGTTACTCGGTACAGTTCATTGGCAGCGAGTAGGGCACAATATTCATCGATGATGTTTTCTTCGCCATCGTTTAGGTACTGCAGGTTATGTTCTTTTAGGTGCCAATAACCGCTAACGGCAGTTTCAAGATAAGTTTGGCTCGAGTAACTGCCCGAGGTTTCAAGTTCAGATGCAGCAGTTAATGCGGCGATAGCAACACCTGCACCTTGTCGGTAGCCCGCTTGCAAGTCCGTTGATTTGTTACCTTCTTGAGTGGCGTATGCGCAGATGTCACGTTGATTGATGTCTTTACTCCACTTGTCGAATACCGTCATGTAAAAGTATCCGTCAGCGTCTTGCATACGCACTAAGAAATCGGCACCGAATAGGGCTTCTTCCACTAAACGAGTCATAGAGAATTTAGGAAAGTCTGAGTTATTGCTAGTCAAGCGCACGCTTTTTAGCATGTTCCAAACGACCATTGGAATTTGTTGTGGGTTAAGGTAGTTACCATAAGACAGGTGGCTAAAATACTTACTTACATCACCTGATGCGTCATACCATCCACCGTGGACATCGACGTATCTGTCAGTGCCCATAATTTGTGCTTGTCGATCTTTTTTGTCGAAACTACCGCCACAGCGTTGTGACTTAAAGTAATGAAGCACATCAGAAAACGTGTGGTTCATTAATAGGTTGCTACCAATCTCAAATACTTCAGAGCGTAGGTTGTCAAAACGTAGGTAGTAGCGACCTGATTCAGTGAATGAACTGAAATCGATAGTGAAGAATTGCCCTTGATGCCAATTTGCTACGCGGCCTTGTTTAACCACATC
>NZ_JBFRVX010001560.1:0-318 GCF_041475345.1 Vibrio sp. 10N.222.48.A3
CCACTGGGTGATATCAGTACTGGTGGCGGTAATCCTGGTGATGGCGGTACCAACCCAGGTACATGCGATACTGCGGGTTTAGCTGTATATCCCGACTTACCTCAGAAAGATTGGGCGGGTAACCCAAGCCACGCAAACACGGGCGACCAAGTGGTTCATAACGGTAGTGTTTACCAAGCAAACTGGTGGACAAGTGCCGAGCCGGGTAGTGACGGCAGTTGGACCAAAGTGTGCTCTTAATTTAAGGCTAAGCAATGTATTTATAGACAATAGAGCGTAGTAATAGGTAATAAATGCGAATGCTTTTAAGTCGATTTA
>NZ_JBFRVX010001561.1:0-739 GCF_041475345.1 Vibrio sp. 10N.222.48.A3
TAGCTCGAAAATGCCCCTTTATCAGCTAGAACAAGAACTCATTCATATCCTGTTAATGGCAATTTACCCTACAAAAAGTTATCCGAATTCAGTACATCTAGAAATTATGCTTCACTTAGCAGTCTAACCTCTCAATGTGGTCACTAACTTATTGATTACAAATTGAAGTGATAGGTGAAAGTCTGCATTATATGGGCGTAAAATGCGGCGCAGAGTCATATAGAAGGCGTTATGCTACAAGGAGTAAAAATGTTGAGATTTGATCAAGGTGATGCTCGATTTAACTTTCGAAGTGCTGCCGTTATTGTTCATGATAATCATGTGTTATTACATAGAGTTGTCGGAGATTCTTTTTGGGCGCTTCCCGGTGGTAGAGTTGAGTTTTTCGAAAACTCAGATGCTACATTGAATCGAGAGCTACTAGAAGAGTTAGGGGTAGAGTCGTCTGTTAAGAAGCATCTTTGGCACGTTGAAAGTTTCTTTGAACATGCAAATAAAAAGTATCATGAAATCGCTAACTATTTTTTTGTTCAACTAAGCGAACCTCATAGATTTCCATTGAACGAACCTTTTCGTGGTATTGAGTCTGGCGTCGATCTTGAGTTTAGGTGGTTTTCATTGAACGAGTTGCCAGAAGTGGATGTAAAGCCAGAGTTTTTGCGTTTAGGTTTGTTAGATTTACCTTTAGAAACAAAGTACATCAAACTAAGTGAGATAGCAGGTAAGCGCGTCATGAACC
>NZ_JBFRVX010001562.1:0-3232 GCF_041475345.1 Vibrio sp. 10N.222.48.A3
TGGGCCAAGGTAATGTACGTTACTCAACTCAGGCAGCATGATCGTATCAAGCTCATTTGGGCCAATAAATACAAAGTCCCATTCCGGCATTGCTGTCGCGACATGATCAATCATTTCATAATCAAGCCACTTAGAAAGGCTGCCATAAAAACCAGCAATAGGGCGGTGGTTGCTTGGTAAATCTTTTGCTCTTGGTGCAGGTGTAGAAAATAGCCCGACATCGACACCATGTGGTAAGAGCTGAGCTTTCTCGCTAGGGAATTTGTCCATCAACTTTTCACTAGCAGCGAAGATCAAATCTGATTTTTCAATGAGTTCTAATTCATGCTTTGCGACCGTCTTGTGGTCTACGCCCGCAAGTGCACTAAAATCATCCCCACAGTAATAAACAACCGCTGACTCGCCTAAGTGTCCGCACAGATCAACAGCAGTCGGAAGAGAACTCCATAGGATAGGCGCGTTAAGGTTAAGCTCGGCAATCACTGGTTTTAGTTGGTGCAACATCATTTGCTGAGCCAACTTTCTACAAAATTTAGAAGCAGGCGCAGGGATTGTCTTTAAGTTAACGATAGTAATGTTGTCGTGTCCCTCAGAGTCGAGCATGTTTTGAGTAACGGCTTTGGTTTTGCCAAACAATTTGTGGAACGCTCGGGTGGCATCTTTAGCTGACAGCTTCGGTTGTCTTAGGCCAATAGAGTTGACCCATAAGACTTTGTGTTGCTTAGCAAGGTGACGCACTAAATGTTGAGTTGATGACGGTAGGCCGCCAAAGTCTTCACCAAATACGATTAAATCACGCATGGTCACCTCCATGAGTCTCTAATGAATCGAATACATCGGATTCAGTCACTTCAACGGATTTAATCTGTCCGACTACTCGAGCTGGGTTACCACCTGCGATTGCGAAGGCCGGGATATTCTTTGTTACTACGCTGCCTGCGGCTATAACGGCACCTTCGCCGATAGTTACGCCGCCTTTTACAGTTACATTGGTTCCCAACCAAACGTCAGGTTCAAGAATGATGTCGCCGATTTGCTGAGGGTCATCACCTTCACCTTGCGCTCGACGTTTTGCATCTAGCGGGTGACCAGAGTATCCAAATAGAAACGCGCCGCCAGCGATTCGTACGTTGTCAGAGATAACGACTTTACCGCCAACAGCGATAGTCGACTGCCAACCGATGTCGACGTTGTTGCCAATCGATAATAGTGGGTGTTCCAAGCCTTCAAGTGGCTGAGTACAACCAGAGAATGTCGTGTGGCCAGAGATACGGCAGTTATCGCCAATCGAAATTTGCACCGGACCGCTGACGAAAGGCAGACCACCATACAAATACAGGCGCTTGCCACATTGAGCCACACGACCTTTGAAAGCCGGTGTCCAGTAGAAGAATCGCGTCAAGCCAGAAACCAAACTTACCACTAGCTTGTGCGCTTGATAGAGGCAACGATTAAGTATTTGAGGGGTAGGTAGCTCTGCGCTTCTGATGTCTTTCAAAATGAAAAACACATTTCTAATTCGAGAATTAGGATGAAACTTAAGCCAATGTTTGAATTGATGTATAGATACTGACGTCATAATGAAAATCCTCTATTTTGTTATATAGAAGTACTTTCATATACTGTGCCATTTAATAAATATAATATTTTCAACGAGTTAAAATGTGGGTTTTAGGTTTTCTCATTTTGACAGGCAGTTTGAGATACGTTTGAGACGCAAACTGTGAGCGCTGCGAGGATATAAATCGGCCAGTTGAAGCCTTGAGTCAAAAACGTACCCGACACGATTGTTCCAATCAGACCTGCATAGATCGCATAGGCGACCGCATTTAGTTCAGGTGCGATTTCTGTGGTTGAGTTTTTTAATCTGGTGAGTGTGGATCGGGAGGTTTTGATCAAAGAAACGATAAGGCAGACAAAAATGATAAGACCAATGAAGCCAGTCTCTGCTAACACACCAAACCACGTACTGTGAACGGCGTGATTCAGTCCGTCCCAGTGCGAACTGTAAAAGAAGTAATTCGAGAAGAAGTTGTTCAACCCTACGCCAGTCAGTGGATTCTCAACCGCCATTTTTACTGCCGCTTCCCAGGCATATATTCGACCCATTGCAGATTCATCGATACCTTGTTCAGCGGCACCACCAGAAGCTCTGTCTGAGATCCCAGCAACTAAATAGAGCGCCACGGCCGCGATGGTTCCTACGGAGATTAACAGGACTTTAGAACGAACTAGTTTCCACGCAAAAATACCAATCACCGCAATACAACCCAGTAATCCGCCACGGCTTTGAGTCGCAATAATGGCGGCGAGCAGTAACAAACAGACTAACCCGCTGATTAAACGTTTGGACCGTGAGATGCCAGATGTGGTGGCTTGGCTTATCGTAAAGGCAAGGGGGAACATCAGTACCAGTGCTAAGTCGTTAGGGTCACCTAACATAGAGCCAAAATCGCGCCCAATAGTTACGCGCGAGCCTTCAACAAGCCCAATACCATTTACTGAGTTGTACACGGCAATAAAACTGACTAAAGCGCCTGCGTAGATAATCGTCATCGCGGTTTTTGCAAGATTTTCCGTGGTGTTTACTAACCAAGTAATCGCCAGCGTCATGACGATTATTTTCCAATAAACACCTTTGAATTCTGCAAATGCTATGGGCCTGTTAGACGCGAAGATAATACCAATGAAAACCAATACCCAAAATATGGCGAGCCAATTTAAACAAGGGTGCCAAAAGATTTTTAGCTCTTTACTGATTAGTGCATGCCAGATCAGAGCGGACAGGGCACCTAATGAAAGCATCAGCGGTATTTTTAACGAATAGAGTTGAGGTATGGCTTCGTGAATTCGGAAAAATGAAAAGACAACGAACAGTAGAACTAGCCAGAATGTCTTGTTTAACACGAATAACCCAGCTAATGGCACAAGAGCGAGCGCTACAATGACAGCAGGGTGAGGCACAAAGTACCAAACAATACCAAGCCCAACACACAAGGTGCTGATAGTGATGATGACTGGCAATCTATTGGCTTCAGGGGTGAGCATTGTAATCTCTATTGCTGAGTAAACTATTCATGGCAGCTCTCTATCGTTATACATTTGAAAGTCGTATCTAATGCGTGATGTTAAAGGTTGCAAAGCGAGTGCCAGTTATGCATTTCATTTAACCAACTGATTTAATGATGGATTATGGAGTAAGACTATAATCTTAAGTTGAGATTTGTCACTG
>NZ_JBFRVX010001563.1:0-856 GCF_041475345.1 Vibrio sp. 10N.222.48.A3
GTGGTGGTTCTTGAATCATCAATGACTATTTCATTCATACCTGAGTATTATTATTTAATACAGGCGCTATTCTACTTGTCTCATGCTTCTTTTGTATTAGCGTGTGTTTATGATCTTGGGGAATTAAGAGTTATTAATTTGGGCGATTATAAGAAATTGTTGTCTAATTCTGATAAAGATTTCATGACAGGATTGTATAATCGAAAATCTATAGAATATAAAAAGGTCATTGAGTGTTCTCGTTGTTATTATTACATTGATGCAAATCAGTTGAAGTTTCTCAATGATAGTCAAGGTCACCATGTAGGTGATCGAATGATAATAAATTTAGCTATGCGCTTCAAAAAAATAGCCGCACAAGGCATAGGGAAGGCGTATAGAGTCGGTGGCGATGAATTTGTATTAATTTGCCAAACGTCGGTTTCCAAGGAGTTACTTGAATATTTGTTGGAACAGAACCTCACCCAAGAAACAGAAAACGCTCTAAGCTTTAGTTTTGGCCGTTATCGAAGTGGTCCTAATGAATCTGTCGAAGATTGTATTTACAAAGCTGAATACTGTTGCCGTAAAGCAAAGTCCAACAATGAACCTTACCAAGATTGGCAGCAACAAGACGGGGTCATGCTCTATAGCTTACCGAACCTTAGAGTAGAAGCAGTTGAATTACTTAACTCGGATAGGTTGCTTTGCTTTGCTCAAAAAATTCATTCTTTAAAGGGTGTTGCTTCGAGCTATGAGCTACTGTGTCGTTTAAAAATGGAGGACGAAGAGGGACGTGAAAAAATCGTTTCTGCTGGTGAATTGCTCGATGTTGTAGCCTCTCATGGGCTTGAGAAGGAGCTCGATTCTCGTATGC
>NZ_JBFRVX010001564.1:0-408 GCF_041475345.1 Vibrio sp. 10N.222.48.A3
ACGCCAGAGCAAGCCAAGCTTGATTTGCAAAAACGTTACGAGAGCCGTGATGAGCAGTGGGGTTGGGTATTAGTCGCGATTATGCTTGATGACATTACTGAAGAGCAGGCTTTTAAGGCCATCTTGACCGGTACTCGTGACAACACGTTACTTGCGCAGCGCCTAACTGAGACATATTTCTACCTTGCTAAGCGTTACCACATGAATGGGGACTACGCGAATGCGATCTCTCTGTACAAGTTGTCAGTGTCTTTCAATGTGTATGAATATGTAGAGCATCGTTACTCTTTCTTAGAGCTAAGCCGTATATTTACTACTCTTAAAGCCGAGCACTTAGCAAAAGTTAAGTTGGCTGAGGCCGAAGAAAAAGCCGACACAAAGTAAACGATATATTTTGATTCCGAAGAA
>NZ_JBFRVX010001565.1:0-530 GCF_041475345.1 Vibrio sp. 10N.222.48.A3
TAAACGCTTACCAACACGTGTGACTGAAATTGTGATTCACTTTAAGAACACACCACACCCAGTGTTTGGTCAAGATGCACCAGAGAACAAACTGATTATCCGTATCCAACCGGATGAAGGTATTCAGATGAGCTTTGGTTTGAAAGAGCCAGGTGCAGGTTTCAAAGCAAAAGAAGTGAAAATGAACTTCTCTTACTCTGATCTGCCTGAGACTCAGATGCTAACGGCTTATGAGCGTCTTCTTCTTGACGCACTGAACGGTGATGCGACTCTGTTTGCACGTACCGATGCAGTAGAAGCATGTTGGAAGTACGTTCAACCGATCTTAGATTTCAAGCAAGACCCTCAAGCACTGTTTGGCTATGCTTGTGGTACTTGGGGCCCACAAGAAGCCGATGAGCTTCTGCAGCGTGATGGCCGCGCATGGCGTTTCCCATGCAAAAACTTAACAGATACGGATTACTGCGAACTATGATCAATCACAAGATCTTTGCAACGCCTGAATTAGTCGTTGAAAACCTAGCAAACGA
>NZ_JBFRVX010001566.1:0-624 GCF_041475345.1 Vibrio sp. 10N.222.48.A3
TTTTTGCGCCACGAGCAACAGCGTGCTCAAGTTCTTCGATAACTAGCATACCGCCGCCACCAGAGATAACGAAACCGTCACGGTCAGCATCATAAGTACGAGAAGCCAATTCTGGAGTGTCGTTGTACTTAGTAGAAAGTGCGCCCATTGCGTCGAACATCATAGTCAGAGACCAATCTAGTTCTTCACCGCCACCAGCGAATACTACGTCTTGCTTACCAAGTTGGATAAGCTCCATTGCGTGACCGATACAGTGTGCAGATGTTGCACATGCAGAACTCATAGAGTAGTTCACACCGCGGATTTTGAAAGGTGTTGCTAGACAAGCAGAAACCGTAGAAGCCATTGTACGTGGAACCATGTATGGGCCAACGCGCTTCACGCCTTTTTCACGGATGATGTCTACTGCGTTTACTTGGTTTAGAGATGAAGCACCACCTGAACCCGCTACGATACCCGTGCGGTCATTAGATACTTGATCTTCAGTTAAACCAGAGTCAGCAATTGCTTGCTCCATTGAAAGATAAGCGAATGCCGCTGCATCACCCATAAAGCGCATTTTTTTGCGATCGATATGGTCAGCAGGGTTCATTTTTAGGTTACCCCAAACTTGAGAGCGCAAGC
>NZ_JBFRVX010001567.1:0-262 GCF_041475345.1 Vibrio sp. 10N.222.48.A3
TAAAGAGCGTTTGCAGATCATTGTTGCCGAGCGACGCAGCCATGACGACCCAGCGCCGTCTTATCTGCCGCAACTAAAAGAAGACATCTTGAAGTGTATTGCGAAGTACGTTGACGTCGATCCATCAATGGTTGATCTGACTTTCGAACACAAAGATGACGACATCTCAGTATTAGAGCTGAACGTCAAACTTCCAGAAGAAGACCGATAAGCAGAGCTCGAGCGGTGCTTATCACGATTCAATAAAAAAGAGAGCCTAGGC
>NZ_JBFRVX010001568.1:0-776 GCF_041475345.1 Vibrio sp. 10N.222.48.A3
GAACCGAATAGCCCGGGCTTAGCGGACAAGCTAGTAAGAATGCTGACCCCTGTGATTGAGCAAAACCAAGGTCGCTGTTTCTTCTTATGTACCTCACACAGCATGATGAAAGAGTTGGGTGAACGGTTCCGCGAAACGCTCTCGGTTCCAGTTCTGCTGCAAGGTGAGACAAGTAAGCAAAAAACCTTAGCCGAATTCATGGAATTAGGTAACGCATTGCTGGTGGCTACTGGCGCTTTCTGGGAGGGGATAGATGTTAGGGGCGACGCATTAAGCTGTGTTATCATCGATAAATTGCCCTTTACAGCCCCTGATGACCCTTTACTTAAGGCTCGAATCGAGGACTGTAAGTTAAAAGGGGGTGATCCTTTTGCACAAGTACAGTTACCAGACGCAGTGATTACCTTGAAACAAGGTGTTGGCCGATTAATACGTGATAAACGTGACAATGGCGCTTTAATTATTTGCGATAACCGCTTGGTGACCCGCGATTACGGTGGTGTGTTTTTGGCGAGTTTACCGCCTATCCCACGTACCCGTGACTTAGGGATCATTAAAGAATTCTTAGCTAAAGACCATTCAACCGCTGCTGAGTAATTGGCATTGTTGAGCTTAGCCATTATTTTAGATTAGATAACGAATATTTGAGACACAAATGAGCGCGAAAATTCTTGCAGTAGATACCGCAACTGAAAACTGTTCAGTTGCACTAGTAATTGGTGACCAGGTGTTCGCACGTAGCGAAGAGGCACCTCGAGACCATACGAAAAAAATTC
>NZ_JBFRVX010001569.1:0-1946 GCF_041475345.1 Vibrio sp. 10N.222.48.A3
CAACATAGGAATCATCTCATCACTTTCATATTCCGCTAAAAAACTAGCAATCTGCTTCTCTACACCTGAAAGTGAATAAAAACTTTCTTCCCGTGGTGGTACAGACATCTCGAACCAATCTCTATTGTCTACTTCAAATTCCAAGAGCGCCCTAGCATCACTTGTTTGAAGTAAATGCAAAAATACATCCATACGAGTACTCCCAATGGTTATTTCGAAAGCCTTGCCTACGATTGAAATTCGAGTACCCAAATCTCTGAGTAAACGGTACGTCACTACTTATTTCAGAGTTAGCAGCTGAAAGTGAGGTTCTAGTGGGCATAGGAAGATATTTTTTAATAGAAGTGAATGGGGCGTGACATTTAAGCAACCCACCCCATCAATTATATACATACTTAACGACTACGGTTTACTCGATACTACCCAATTAGTTCCGTCAGTACTTTTTTCGTATACAGAAGTTTGATCTGACGATGTTATTCTTCGTGAATATGTCGTCGGAGATGCACGAAAGAGTGTTTTCCAATAGGTGATTTCTTTACTCTGATCATTAACTATCTTTGACCGTATGACCTTAGATGCGTCACCTAATTCATTACTAGAGTAATCTTTATATCTACCCATAATGTTTGTTTTGATATTTTCAGTATCTAAACTATTTAAATGACTTTTAACATTAACGACTGTCGATAATCCAAAGTCATCGCCTTTTCCAAAAGTATGCTCATTCCAGTCGACATAAGTACGATTTAATTGTTCTTTGATGCTCTTGTTATATTTCCAAGTTGAAGTAGTTCTAGAGACTATTTTATTTGTTAGATCCAGAGATTGACAATTTACTAAGTTATGTATATTACCATCGTAGGCAATGTTAGATAGTACATTATCAAATTTATCATCTTTAATAATGATTTTCTCTGTGAATGTACACCCCGGACGGATGCTGCTATTAAAGTTGTTAATACTAGCAATATCAAAAGTATTGTTGTAAACACCCCACTGAGTTGAAAGGTTAACCGATGTGGACTCAGACAACACTTCCACCTCTGTTAACAAATCATCGCTCATTTTTGTGGTTGTTTGCTTTGCTGATTGATTAGTACCTAGAGAAGAAATATAAACCTTTTTATACCAATTCCTAGCGCCGTTTTCATCTTTGAAGTAGTAATGAACTTGCACATAGCTATTGGGGTTGGTTTGTTGTAAATCTTTTGTATCTGTGAACGATTTCTTTAGACCTGTTACGATATTTTGGGCCTTTAAGGCAAGGTCACTATCTTCGGATGCAATAAAGTCACCATAAATTTTAGCCTCAGAAATATTATATGTGCGAATTGTTTCTGTAAGAGCATGCTCTAACGCTTGAGCCTGTTTAGTTTGTTTTTCTATATCGCTCATTAGATCCTGACACGTATAGTTACTTTTACCATTACTGGTTTCTACTGTCGCCCATAAAGATGAAGTTAAAGGGGTGATAAAACGGTTTTTGAAATCGACCTGTTCTTTAAATTCAGGGGGTAAGACCATACGATAAGCATTTTTTACAGGCCCCAAATCTTCATCAATAGCGCCAACAGGAACATCTACTATCGTTGGAGCATAACCAAGGCATTTATCTTGGGTTTCATTTAGGTCAAGCTCATAACTACCACCTTTTGTAGTTAAAGCTCTAGGTTCAGTGTTTGCGTTATACTTACCATCATTATTTATATCTAGAAAAACGGTAGCGCCTACAATATAACCATCGATTACTTTTCCAGTAGCTTTTTTGTGAATTGTCGGATTACTCCCACCATCACCGCCACCACCACAAGCTGATAAAGCCAGAACGCACAAAATTGGTATCATCATTTTCATTTAAATGGATCTCTATTATTTGTTGAGATTTAAAAATATTAAAATAGTAATACTCTTAAATTAGTTAACGAATTCGATTTTGTTTAATG
>NZ_JBFRVX010001570.1:0-335 GCF_041475345.1 Vibrio sp. 10N.222.48.A3
CACAATGGTGCGGAGAGTGCAATGACCACGAAAGAGTAATGTCCAATCTCTTCCCGACTCTCGTTGCCTTTTGGCTACAGCGTATTAACCACTTCCGCTGCTTCATCATATAACGCGCCTTAAATGGATTCATTATATTCATCATATTGCCCCCCTAGCACTCACCCGACTTGTGGTTGTCAGGAGGAACGTCCTCTAACGATTCTTCCAGCTCAGTCAACAACCAAGCTTCGTTACATTGTCAGAGCCGCTTCTTTATTCAGGCTCCTAGGGGCATCTGGTAGTACAGATGGTTCACCCTTCGTGGTGAACAACGTTTCATACGACTTCAGGTC
>NZ_JBFRVX010001571.1:0-470 GCF_041475345.1 Vibrio sp. 10N.222.48.A3
CAAGACCTAGCGTACCCGTTAGTGGTGCTACTGAATCAATGGATTTACCTGTAGATTTATCTTCACCATCAGCATAAGCGACAGCTAAACGAGTGTAGGTTCCAAATGGTGCGTCTAACAGGGTGTCAAGATTAATCGTTGACGAAAGCTCTGCACCATAGATAGTCACTTTATCTAAGTTCTCTTTGGTGTATACGTCTTTACCGCCTTGTTTACCCGATTTCGTCTGGTTAATGAAATCAGAGTAATCTGTGTAGAAAGTGCTTAGTTCAAAGCGAGCATGTTCATTATTGCCACGAAGGCCAAGCTCGTAAGAGATACTTCTTTCTGCTTTCAAGTTAGGGTTAGCTTCAATGATGGCACCTCGAGTGTAGAAGTAGTAGAGGTCGTAAACTGAAGGTGCTTTAAACCCTTGCCCAACTTGACCAAATACCGATAGGTTGTCATTGATGTGGTAAACTGAACCTAGC
>NZ_JBFRVX010001572.1:0-1313 GCF_041475345.1 Vibrio sp. 10N.222.48.A3
GGCCTACATTGATGAAGACATCAGCCGAGCTTGTGTTCAAGAGTTATCGGAACCCGCATTGGCAAACTAATAACGTTTAAAAACGCCTCTAAGTAGAATAAAAATGGCTCCTAATTAGGAGCCATTTTTTATGTGCGAAGTTATTTACATGCTAGTTAATCAATAGACCAGTAAATTTATGGACCAGTTGATCTATGGACACAGACGACCTTGCTGTGCAGGTTGCGTCATTTCAATGTCACCTTGTAGTGAGCGATACACAACGGTATTCCACACTTCACCATTATCCATTTCAAACTCAATAGCGTAATTCAAACCCGCGACAACCTGAGTTCGCACACTCAGAATCTGCTTTAGCTCAGCTGAAGTGTTCATTTGGCCAAGAACTGCATTTAAAGCTTGCTTAGCTTGTGGTGTGATAGCGCTTTGCGACCAACCACCTGTCAGGTTTTTAGTGCTACAGATCGGATTCGTATTCTCTTGTGATTGAACTGGAACCTCAGATTTCTGACTGCATCCTGCTAACACAGCGACACTAAACAAGGTTGCTACTCCAAGTAATGATGTTAATCGTACTTTCTTCATAAATTCTCTCTACCTCTGTCATTCACGAGGCGTTACCCGCAATGATGTTTCATATGCAGACAAGCTTAAACCTCGAATGTCATCACTTCATCAGAAATTATGTTGTAACTAATCTGTAAATACAGAGCACTGTCAGAAAACCAAAGCCGGACAATAAGCAGACAAGTAAGTATTTGAGAATACACTAATTTAGGGGTTCATGAATTGATTGAAAAATGGCGAAACCATGTTGTTTAGGATTAGTACAAGTAGTAAACTCCCACTTTAAATGCAGCTTGTTTTTGAGAAACTAAACGCACAAAAAGCTAGGACAACTTTATAAAGTAACTACTCTCAAACATCAGCCATAGATACATCTCTCATAAACGGGTACAAGTCACATAAAAATAATTAGATAAACTTAGGCGGTTCACTACATGGAATTAATGTCGTCTTTAGGTTCACTGTTGGCTAGCAGCCTGCCTATCGAAAAAAAACAACACGCACTGGTTGAACTCGTACTCCACACTTATCAACCACAAGAGCGCACAGCCGTTTTCAAAACCGTGACAGAATATCGTCGAAACCAATTAGAATTGCTTTTCCCTGAACATCAAGCAAAAAGCGACTCAGTAATGTTTGAAGTGATAGACTACCGCGATCTGATTCAGCGCTATCCAAATACCTTATCCACAGAGGTTGCTCTCTTAGAGGAAGCGGTTGGGCAATGTTATATACATTGGTTGGAC
>NZ_JBFRVX010001573.1:0-610 GCF_041475345.1 Vibrio sp. 10N.222.48.A3
TGTATCACGGGGGTAAATTCGACCTAGCTATCAGCACTCATACAACCCTGCTCTAGTTGCAAGCTTGCGCGCTAGCTTCACACATATAGTTATGAAGCATTTAGGATTCAGCTAGTTTTCTAGCCATAAGTAATTGTTAAACAATATAAAAATCTCGTATAATCGCTTTCACAAAGAACTAGATTGGAAGCTTTTGCATTAAAATCTAGAAACTGCCCCTTTTTTGTAAGAGATCTTATGGAAATCCTCGATGTTTCATGGACTGCAATAACCAAACTAATTCTTTCGGGTATTGGGCTATATATCATAGCGCCCATTTTACTCACTCTGAGAGATTTACTTATTACCAAATTAATTGAGCGTTTTCTCCTCAGTCAAACTATTAGAGATTCGATACACATGTGCGAGGCAGATCGCTGGCTGATAGACCATAAGTATAATGAACCAGTAATTATGGATCGTGGTCAACATTATATAGGTAAGAAGAAAGTCACAGAGAAGCAATATGAAAACTATAAGAGATGCATGTGGAAACACCATAAACGCTTTGGGTTGCTCGATTCAAAGATCCAATTTCGTGAAAATATAATAAATTATGTCATGAATCACT
>NZ_JBFRVX010001574.1:0-586 GCF_041475345.1 Vibrio sp. 10N.222.48.A3
GTAAGGACCAATCAAATCGGCGATAGTGTCTGCTAAGCGGAAGTAATTACTTAAGCATTCTCTGTCTTCATCGGTGAATCGAACTTGTTTTACATTCATGATTTCGGTTTACATTTTTGAACTCAATGACTGGAATCTACTCCTTTGGTGGTACTCCCACAAGATGCGGTAAACTTCTGTAAACCTGAAGTGAACGTTCAAAACATCAACAAATCGTAAGTTTTAGACCTATATCACGAGCGGAATTTGAACAAGATCACCAAAGGTAGCCAAATGAGGTTTAATTTCTTAAACCGCATCAAGGTTTACATATTTAAAACCAAAGGTTGCATTTTTGAACCCTTTGATGATCTAGGACAAGTTATAAGGAAAGGCAAAAAATTGAATTAATTGGTATTGTAAATGCATGGCAATCAAGCATTTACCTTGCGAATGTGGTGGTGAGTAAAGATAGGTGGTTAATTGAAAATGAGGTTGTATTAGAGAGTTAAATTCACAAAAAACAGCTTTTTAATAGGATGCAAGCTAGGATTTAGATCCTAAAAAAGCAGCTGAAGTTGCTGCTTTATTTTGGAGTGTTCTGTTT
>NZ_JBFRVX010001575.1:0-313 GCF_041475345.1 Vibrio sp. 10N.222.48.A3
CAATCAATGCCGTTTTGTCTGCATCGAAATCACCAACACGTTGAATCAGTGTTGCTTTAGATTGGAAGATAGCTTCTGCTTCTTTTAGGCCGTTTGCTTCTAGCGTTGCGCCTGTAGAAACTAAGTCTGCAATAGCGTCTGCTAGACCTGCGCGAGGAGCAACTTCAACCGAACCTGTTAGCATACAAGTGCTGAATTCAACACCCTGCTCATCCATGTAGGCTTTTAGTAGTTGTGGGTAGGTTGTTGCAATACGTTTGCCCGCAAGATCTTGTGGGCCGTTGTAGACTTCATCTTTGTTGATTGCGATAGA
>NZ_JBFRVX010001576.1:0-409 GCF_041475345.1 Vibrio sp. 10N.222.48.A3
AAATTGCATCGCTTGTTATAAGCGAACTAGCTTGACCGTATTACTTATTTTTATTATTCAGCCCAGACTCTAGTGCTGCTGCCTTAGTTTTAGCTGACTCTTCATAAGCATTAAATACATCGCTATTTTTACGACCGCTAAAGTGCAGAAAACTATGAATAATAAGCATAAAGAAGGATATCAACACAACAAATATGGGCGCTAAACCGAACCCATCAATGTTCATTGATAAAAGACCTATAACAAAAAACACACTCGATATAAGTGCAACCGATTTACTGCGAGATGATGAGCCCATAAGTAACCCGCTTTACATAACTAAAGAAAGAATAATACTTAGAACCTTTTACGCATACTTTGAAATACTTAACAAATGCAATAGCTTATAACGAAAAGTTAAAGCGTGAAC
>NZ_JBFRVX010001577.1:0-601 GCF_041475345.1 Vibrio sp. 10N.222.48.A3
GGGGTCATTATGTCTATGCGGTTTGGGAAAAATTGTACTTAATCTCAGGGAGGAGTTTGAGTGAAAGGCTTTAGAATTAGCACCAATAATGATGAACTTGATCTTAATGTCATTCATCAATTTGTTTCAACAAGCTATTGGGCTCAAGGTATCCCTAAGAGCGCATTGGAAAAAGCTGTACTAAATTCATTCTGTTTTGGGGTGTTTGAAAGTTCAGGCTCTCAAGTCGGCTTTGCCCGCTTGATTACTGATAAGGCAACATTTGCGTACTTAGCCGATGTATTCATTCTTGAATCTCACCGAGGGATAGGGTTGAGTAAATGGCTAGTCAAAACAGTCGTTGAACATCCTGATCTGCAAGGCTTAAGACGAATGGTTCTAGCCACGAGAGATGCTCATGGCTTGTATTCACAGTACGGTTTTAAGCCTATTGAGAACCCAGAAATACTTATGCAAATCTGGCATCCGAACATTTATAACAAATCAACCGCATAACAAACTGTTTAAGGGGGATTCGCAACGCGTGGCATTTTTACTGTGTGTTGGTTTTAGTGATTAAGGTGTTTGCAGTAGCTTCGGTATTGCGTTGTTCACGCTTTAA
>NZ_JBFRVX010001578.1:0-872 GCF_041475345.1 Vibrio sp. 10N.222.48.A3
GTAGAGAACGTGCACAGAAAGTGATGCTCTTAATACGACGAGTTGAGATTTCACCTTCGTTAACGATTTCAGCGTTAAGGTGCTTAGCCATATCAACCGCACGAGTTGCGATTAGGTCGATGCTCCATGGCACACAGCCAAGAACACGGATAGGACTAGAGTTGAAGATTTGCATTACTTCAAGGTTCGCTTGCTGAGCGCTGTCTGCATCATCAAAGATTTCAGATAGGTCAGGGCGAGTACGACCAGCTTCATCAACAGGAGCGTTAAGCTTGTTGATGATTACGCCTTTGATATTCTTGTTCTTAGTACCGCCGAAGTTAGAACATGCTACTTCGATACGCTCTTTAAGTTGCGTAGGGTTGTCAGTACCAGGAGTCGCAACGAATACGATCTCTGCGCCAAGCGTTTTTGCGATTTCTGCGTTCACTTGGTTTGCAAACGGGTGCTTACGAGTAGGGACTAGGCCTTCGATTAGCGTTACTTCAGCGTCTTTGTTGATTTTGTTGTATTGCTCAACAACAGATTCAAGAAGCTCATCCGTTTTTTCACTACCGATCAAAGCTTCAGCTTTTGTCATTGCGATTGGCTCACCAATCTTAATGTCGCTATTCGCGCTGATGATAGTAGAGGTTAAATCTGGCTGGTTACCACCGCTACGAGGTTGAGCGATTGGCTTGTAGAAAGAAACACTTACGCCCTTACGCTCCATAGCGCGAAGAACACCCATGCTAACACTAGTAAGACCAACACCAGCGCTTGTAGGGATAAGCATAATAGTACGTGACATTGACGAACACCTTTGACTATTGGAAATAAAAAAGCTCAACCGCTATTCCCACCGATAAACATATTGGGGTAGGAATAGAAGT
>NZ_JBFRVX010001579.1:0-1189 GCF_041475345.1 Vibrio sp. 10N.222.48.A3
GTTTATTACAACCTTAGTTTTATTTGGGTTTTATAAACTGAAAAAATCTAAGTCTAAAAATAATAATGATCCGAAAGTTTCGGCCTTTTTACCTTTCTATAATGAAAACGAAGAACACCTAGTTTGCGCACTAAATAAGCTAAACGATCAAAATTATCCAAGTAAAATACAGGTAATTATTATTGATGATGGCTCCACAAACAACGCAATCAGTAGAGTTAAAGGGTGGATTGATAATACAGAGATGAACCATGACTTCCAAATAATAGAAAGGTCAGTAAATGGTGGTAGAAAAGGCTTCGCTTTAGATCATGTACTCGACCTTGGTGTAGCCACTGGTGATGTTTATGTTGTGGTAGATAGTGATACTTATATCGAGCCCAATGGGATCTATGAGTTGGTAACCAAGCTTTGGTCTGATGAAAAATACGCCGCGGTTTGTGGATATATTACACCAGAGAATCATGAAGATAGTTTTATAGGTAAATTGCAACATTATGAACATATCAGCTTTTATGGAGCGATAAGAGCAGCGCAAGATAAGTTGGGTTGTGTACCAGTACTAGCGGGTGCATTCGTTGCTCATCGAGCTTCAGTGGTGAAGAAGTTAGGGGGCTGGAGCGAGTGGTTAGTCGAAGATATAGCGTGGTGCTGGAAAGCAATATCAAACGGCTATCGCACGGGCTATGCACCTAAAGCAAAGGCAACAACGCAATGTCCAACGGACGCAAAAGGATTATTTAATCAACGGAGGCGCTGGGCTCGTGGCCGAGTTGAAGCTTATACAGAAGCGTGGAAGACGCATTGGGTAGCAGGTCTATGCGCATCCCCTTGGTTTCTATTGACTGCGGTACAGTACATATTTCCATCTAGCATTATTTTATTTGGCTTTATGATTGCATTGGGAATTTGGATTCCCATTGTAATCGGCGCTGCCAATATAATGATTTACTTTTTACTAGTGCAGTCCTATATAAAAGATTTTGATTTATCTAGTGATTTGTCAAATCGGCAAATGTTTAAAGCACCAATATATTCAGCATTGCTAGAGTCTATAACATGGCTTCCAAATTTACTTGGTTATTCAGATGAGATTTTGGGCAAGAAAAAAGGCTGGTTAACAAGATAGTTTCTATGAGCGCAGTACTCTTTACTGTAATTTAATATAAGGAAATAACTTATGTATAAC
>NZ_JBFRVX010001580.1:0-1337 GCF_041475345.1 Vibrio sp. 10N.222.48.A3
CCATGTCATTCGTTATGTTCCAATACAAAAAAAGCCAGTGGGTAAAGTACCTCCACTAGCTTTATTATATGGTGCGGGTTGGGGATTCGAACCCCGGGGACTATCTCGAGAACATCTGTGAATCATATCAAGCAATAACTGAATCTTTGGTTACCCGCAGTACCCCTGATCCGCACCATTCAATCATCGTATTCAAGTCCATAACTGGAACTCCCATAACTGTACATGCTAAACCTAAAACTGCGCCTGCGTATACAACCAGAGACAAGATACCGCTCGTCAAGTCTTCAACGAATGCTGATTCTCTCAATTAGTTTATATTAAGTTCAAAACTCAACATTAAAATTAGTTGCATAACCATAGCATGATTTAGATAATATTCAATGGTTTGTAAGGTATTGTTAGCGCCAGAACATAACAAACTGTTCAAGAAGGGCGTTAGGTTTATCAGGTTAGTTCTTTATGAAGTTGAAATTATGAATATTGAAAATGAAGTAAAAAAATTTAAAACGCATGTATCAACAATGTCTGAAGAAGAGTCCATGAAGCATTTTTCTGAGCAGCAGAAAGCTTATGATATTGAGTATAAATCTTTCAAAAGCGCATATGATGAAGATAAGTGTTATATGTGTGGTAATCCATTTTCTAGTATTAGCACTGAAAAACCATGCTTACATTGGCTGTTAAGGCGTTGCAAATTCAAGAAAAAAGACTTTAAGAAAATAAGTGAAGCATTCGATTTTTATCAGATTTCAGCCTATCTAAGGTGGGTGGCTTTTGCTGAATCTGGCGCAAAAAATATTAATAACCTAAAAGAAGAAAGCTCGGATCGTAAAAAATTTGAAGTAACAATTAAGTGGAAAAATATTGAGTGGACTTTAGATTGTTCTCATAATGATTTCGCAGGTCATGCTGGTAGTAAAACAGACTTCCCTCATTGGCATTTTCAAATGCGTATTGATGGCAGGCAGTTTATTAATTTTAATGATTATCACATACAATTCTCAAATAACGACCAACTTAAATTGACTTTGGAGAATGATCAGGATTCAGGCTTTGAGCATAACTTTGGATATGCTGGGGAAGGTATGCAAGAGGTAATGGATGATATCGCTAAAGACTTTGATGGTCACATGGAGAGTGCAATGTCCGCATCAAATCCTGACGATGGCAGTGTTCATATTCAGTCAATGGTAATGGCTCCTGATGGTGGTATTTCTGGTGAAAAAATAGATGAAGCTTTAGAAATGCACAGAAAAACAGGTAAAACTCTTCAATACTGTTTTTCTAAAGTACTTGAATCAGATGAAAACGTATCTATTAAATCTATAGTCAGC
>NZ_JBFRVX010001581.1:0-1250 GCF_041475345.1 Vibrio sp. 10N.222.48.A3
GTCTTAGTGCATCACTTAATTGCGGGTAGTTAAGAGGAAGTTCGAGTTCACCAACAAAGTTAGTAAGTTCGTCAACCGGGTAATCGTTTTTGCCAATCACCAGTAAAGGGATGTGATTAACATGAACAAGCTTTTCATTCAGTAATGCGAAGCCTTTGGCTTTAATTGAACCAATGATGCAACCGGCCCACTGTAGGGACCAGTCAACTTTGTATGCTTGTTCAGAGCTGATTACTTCGCAGCTCTCTCCTACAAACTCTAATATTGTGCTTAAATTGTGACGATTTTGAGCGTTATCATCGACGACAAGCAGTTTTGCCAAACCTTGCATAAGTAGGAATTATTGCCTTTATTTTGGTGCGATGCGGAAATTGGTAAGCGACGTAAGAGACAAAACAGAGAAAATATCAATGATTATAATCTACGTGGACAAATCTAGGAAACCAGCAACGAAAAAAGCCATTAGGCTATCTAATGGCTTCTATTTTATTTGATTATAAAAATAAGGCAACCAAGCAATTCAGAGATATGCGATTGGTTTAAACTGGGATGTTTCTTTAAATACCAACATCCGCAGACGTTAAATTGTGATATTCATTCGGAATTTGGTCCCAAGCGCTCTTAATTTCGCGGATAATATCAATAACATCATCAATTGGCTGAGGATCATTTTTGTGATTTGCAGCAGAAATTTGCGTGATCATAAACTCATAAAGTTGATCTAGATTTTTCGCAATGTCGCCACCATCGGACATTGATAGGCAACTACGCAGGCTAATAATGATATCTAGAGCCTTACTCAGTCGCTCACCTTTCACCGGAATGTTGCCCGCTTGCATTGCTGCTTTACCTTGAATTAAGCGCTCGATAGCACCAGCCATTAGCATCTGAACAATTTTATGCGGTGAGGCAGCTGTAAGCTGGCTATCCACTGATACCTTTTTATATGCCTGTAAAGAACCGCGCATAGTAAACCTCTTCTATAAAAACTTTTTGTATTGTTGAACTGATTTGGCAGCATGTCGGTATTTATGTAAGTTTTTACCTACTAGACCAGTCTCAGACTGCATCAGTTCGACCAATTGTCTTGTTCTCGAAATGGCTTCAAACCACTCGGAGCTTTGCTTAACGTCGGGATATGAATCGATTAATTGAAGCACGTTTTGCAATAACTGTTCTCTGTTATCGACAAGATGCACGATTTCTTCAGCATTAATTTCACTAAATTCGAGCTTAGACATAATTAATTG
>NZ_JBFRVX010001582.1:0-316 GCF_041475345.1 Vibrio sp. 10N.222.48.A3
TTTTCTCTGTCTCTGAACACCTTAAAATCTTGCTCCAATTCACCCCGAATGTAACTCTGTACAGAAAAAGCTTTCGCCATAATCCCACCATCCTTTCTTAGATTTCCCTCTAAACAACACTTTACCTACATTACAATTAAATCACATGCTTGCAAAAAAGCTCACTATTTATCATTAAAAACATCGAGTTAATTGCTAATAAATCACTAGTACATCACTTCCACTTTAAACAAGCTCTCAGACCTTTCTCGAAAAGGGATTAAGTACAATTGATGCATTTATGATGTAAATCTACATAGGATTTCAGCGGCTAATT
>NZ_JBFRVX010001583.1:0-673 GCF_041475345.1 Vibrio sp. 10N.222.48.A3
GGCCAGTTGTTGATCGAGTCTTCTTTTGTTCCTTCTAAACTGGCAATCAACACTTGGTCTGTTGGTTTAGCAAGGCGCAGCAAATCTAACGTTAGGGTTTCTAATCCGCCGGGAGCGAGGTGCTGAACAACGTGTATGATCTTTTTACCATGCTTCGTTAAGTGCGTATTCATAATTTGGACCCTGCCTTTATAATTCTTGTTTCGCCTTTCTGACATTTTTCTTGAAGTAACTTCTTTAAAACGTTTAGCTACACAATGAGACTGCAGGAGTTGTGCCAATTAAATAACCTTTATATTTCAATCGCTTAATGCATGATTCTATAGGGCGTTTTTTGTTTCTCAAAATGGGAATCAAAACAAAACACCAATGAATAGCTATTTGGAGCATAGGGCTTGGGTTAATCGAAAGTAGCGTTAGAACTTGAGGCTTTAGACAAAAAAAACGCCAAGCGAATGTTGGCGTTTAGTGTTAGGAAGCTAAAAAGATAAGAAGAAGCTACGAAGCTAGCAAATTAAAAATGCCTTTAAGGCTAACTAACTCATTTTAGGGATAACGGTAATGACAGGAACACCTAAGATGTCTTCGATTTCGTCTTTACGCTTGATTGAAGAGTCAAACAGCTCAAACAATATCGCCAACCCAATGCCAAGGCCGATACCTGCAACGAAAC
>NZ_JBFRVX010001584.1:0-487 GCF_041475345.1 Vibrio sp. 10N.222.48.A3
TCGCTTGTTAGAGCACGAGCTTGTGCCGGAGTTAATGAATGAAGAGGGTACTCAACCACTATCTATATCCATAGCCACCAACGCTGATAGTTTGGCGACATGGTTGTTACCTGCACTGTCGGATGTGATGAAGTCTCGTCAAGTCGAGTTGAACCTCGCGATTCATGGTGAGTCTAGAACCATTGAAAAAATAAAAAGCGGTGAGGTTGCCGGTGCGATCAGTTTAGAGCCCCAAGCGATTCCTGGATGCAGTGCTGACTACCTCGGTCGTATGGACTATGTGTGTGTGGCGAGCCCTGATTTTCATCAGCGTTACTTTTCAGAGGGCGTAAACTACGCCACCTTAAGCAAAGCGCCTGCGGTTTCTTATGATCAATACGATGATCTGCATAAGAAGTTTCTGCATGACCATTTTAACGTACCGAGAGACAGTGTGATCAATCATACGGTCGGCAGTTCAGAAGCATTTGTGCGCTTGGCACTATCG
>NZ_JBFRVX010001585.1:0-305 GCF_041475345.1 Vibrio sp. 10N.222.48.A3
TCTGCAAACGCTCTTTAGCTAGGTTTGCGGTTGTCTTTTTTTGTGGTCTAAAAAACTCTAGTAATGACATTGCGAATTAGCCCCCGAACAGTCTTTTGAAGATGCCTTTCTTCTGTTCCGTTAAGAAACGGAAGTCCACTTGGCTACCCAGTAGTCGTTCTACAGTATCATTGTAAGCCATACCTGCATCGGTTGCTTCGTCAAAAATAACTGGAACACCTTTGTTCGACGCGTTCAGTACTGCTTGGCTCTCTGGGATGACACCCAGTAGAGAGATGTGAAGAATCTCTTCAACGTCTTCAACA
>NZ_JBFRVX010001586.1:0-625 GCF_041475345.1 Vibrio sp. 10N.222.48.A3
CTGTACCTTCGTTGTCTGCATAAACATACGCGTACATGTTGTTGTGTTGCATAAATTACCTAAGCTGAGCTTTTTATTATTAGTGTGATGAAGGTTACAGTATTTATGTATTCAGGCTAGCTTATGGGAGGAATCAAAGGTAAGAGTTTGTAAGCGGTGTTTAAATTTTTGCTTCATAGGCATGCGTGCAAGCCTTTTGTTACCTCGTTTTTTGCTTTGGTAGGTTTTGCCTATCAATAAAATTGTTGAAATCCATTTAGTAAAATCAAGATTTTAGACAACAATTAAGGTAACACGATAGAAAAATCGATAACAAAACGTATTTTAGGGAGAACGCAATGCATTCTATTAAAGTGAAAGATTACATGACGCCGCAGGTTGTGACATTCACTCCTGACATGCCGTTAAGTCTCGCGTTAGACAGAGTAATGCGCAGCCATCATATGGGTGGTCCAGTCATTGATGATAATGAACAAGTGATTGGTTTCCTTTCTGAACAAGATTTACTCGAGAAGTTAGTGAAGGTGAGCTATTTCTGCCAAGACACGCATATTGTAGGTGATTGTATGTACCAAGAAGTTCTCTCGGTATCACCTGAGTTATCCATTATTGAATTGGCAGATAT
>NZ_JBFRVX010001587.1:0-1058 GCF_041475345.1 Vibrio sp. 10N.222.48.A3
ATCTTTACGGCCTAACCTATTTGCATAAACACCAACCGCCACAAAAATTAATGGTGTTATTATGTTTAGCAGTATATTTGTCTGATTGACATCCATAATCTACTTAATACTCCTTGATTATGATAAAAAGCTAACGCCCACTTAAGCGGACAAAAATTGTTGGCTATACTTGTTGAGGAACGAAACAAAGCCAACTGTTTGTGTTCCGTTTAAAGTGCTTGTTATGCAATATCTGCAACGAGAGTCTTCGATTTTTCATTAATAAAGTAATAATTAGTAAATGCTTCAATAGCGTGATAATTTCTATGACAGTAAAATTTTAGATCTTTTTTTGATACATGCGATAATTGAATGAATTTATCAGTATCTATTACTCTGTAACTTGGCATGCTATCAAAAACATTACTACTATCAGGAATAGAGCTAGCGTATTCCTTATAATCAATTTCTTTTTCACCAATCAAATCATAAACATAATTTTTATAGATATCTTCCCCTTCATATTCGTCATCAAGTAGAACATAAAACTGAAAAGCACTAAATAGCTCCACATAACAATAAATAAACCTTGATTTTTTGTTAGCACATAAAACTAAACTATGAACTGGATAATGAGAGCTTTTATGTTTATTTTCTTCAAAGAAACCTTCTGATTTAGCCGTTGGCAGGAATGGAGATACTATTACTTTTTCTCTTATTACATTATTATCCAAGTCTATGATACATTTCATATTTTTTCTTAGTATGCCATTTTTTGCAGCGTAGCCTACAGCTACCTTCGCTAACCCCCGCTTGAATATAGTATTCCCTAAATCAAATGGAACATTAAAATTACCAGCTAAATCATCAAATATTACGACAGTATCATCTTCTTCAACTTTGCCATTTTTTATCAAATACTTTTTATAGTTCTGACCTGTCTTCTCAGAATCGGCATATATAGCCTTTTTATCCTTATCAAAAAATGGTTTTTTTGGAAAGAATTTACCATTTCTATAGAAGACATCAACACCATAGCCTTTGTGGAAAGCAGCAAAGCTTTGAGTCTTCTTTCTATC
>NZ_JBFRVX010001588.1:0-1185 GCF_041475345.1 Vibrio sp. 10N.222.48.A3
CACTTCTTGATTGGATGTACGACCCAAACGGTAGGCAAATTCCAAAATAAAGCTGATGGCAATCGAACCACCTAGAATCCACCACGTGAAGATCTCCAGGAAAATCAAATGTTGCAGACTAGGGATACTAGAAAGCACTCTCAATGACAATGTGATGGCAATTAGCCAAGCAATCGCAATTTCAGCGCGGCTGATGTACCAAATGACACGAACCAAGAAAGGAGGATTCGTTTTCGCTTCAAGAAAGTTAATTCGAAACAACTCAATTAAGCGAGTGCTGTTAGCAAGCCACCACACTAAACCGAAATAGATGAACAACACTTTTAACGACGCACCAATCACAGGTACGGGCGAAATAAAGATATCGTTAACTAACGCCTTGAAGCTTCGGATTTGGAAGTATGCAAGATACTCAATATTGAGCTTAGTTAATTCCCATTCTTGCTTAAACTGGGTAACACCATAAGGGCCAAAACCGGTTAAGCGCTCTTTGTTCGCAGAGCTCGTCTGTTCCAGAAGATGTTGTTTACTGACGTTTAAGCTATTCAAAGTGACGTAACTGGTTTGAACCTCAAACCATTGAGCGACGTCGTTGTTATCTCTATAAGCTTTTATCTGTTGCTCGAAGATTTTGATTTCCTGCTTTTGAACTCGCAGAACTTCAGCTAACAAGATATTGACTTGGCGTCGGTCCGACGACTCCATAAAGAGGGGATCGGGTAACGAATCAATTCGAGCATCGAGGTCAACAGCAGAATCGGATACCTGCGGCTGAGATTGTAAGTCATATTCCAAGTTGGCATGACTAGGCCATGAGAGAATGGCTAAAGTGAGGAGTAAGAAGCGCGATAGTGAACGCATAAAAGTCTCTTAGAATTATGAGGTTAGGATTACTATAGTTAGATAATCTTACTTTGTGAAATCCAACCCCGTATCGGGGGCGAGTACTTTATTCCTGTTTCGATCGATTTTGTCATGAAATTGTCAGGGATTAGGCTAGTATTTGAGCATATTGGCTATGTCTGTGCGTGCTTTGATCGGGTTGGTTTTACTGTAACTAATCAGCATACGATATATTCAATGGTCGGCATGATTTGGGACGTTATATCTCTCCCATTTTAGGGCGCCGTTTGATATTTTGTTTTCCCTGAAAATCAGCGGCTTTTCGTCGATAAATAGAAAATC
>NZ_JBFRVX010001589.1:0-604 GCF_041475345.1 Vibrio sp. 10N.222.48.A3
GTATGATGGTCGAAGATCGTAGATATTTTTACCAATAAAATCTTCATAGCTAGCGGCAACAAGGAAACCATCTTGGCGAGAGACAAATAAGTTTGGCTCTTCAGATAGCTCGTTTATATAGTCTGTAATATCACTCATTTTAAGACTAAGGCCAATCACTGCTTTCGTTTCGCCTCTGGCTTTAAAAGGAATAACAACCGACATGGTTAAATGCCCTGTTGTTGCTAGGTAAGGGTTAGTTACTGATCGTTTTGCACCTGAAAACCCAAGGTTGAACCATTCGCGTTGTTTTTGCTTAGCATTAAAGTTGGGAATGATACCTTGATTTTTAACGTCGTAAGTTTTGCCATCAGGAAGACCGATGTAAATATTAAGAACACCAAGAGATTCTTTACTGTTCGTCATCATTTTCAACAGCATCGGGTTGATCATGATGTTACCGGATCTATCAGTATGGATACTGGTTGAAATGCTTTCCAAAGCGCCGAAATACGCTTCCATTTTCCCTTCGACAGCTTTGGCTACAAGAAACGATTTCGTAGACAAGTTATGACGGTAGTCATCCGTGGTGGCAGACTTAAATTCGAAATATCCTATCGTAGAT
>NZ_JBFRVX010001590.1:0-244 GCF_041475345.1 Vibrio sp. 10N.222.48.A3
ACTCTTGCTCTTTCGCAGCCCACGCATTAGCACTTAGAAAAATGCTACTTAGGAAAACCGCGCCCGACGGAGTGAAAGTCGGTAAATATTTAAGCTTCATTCTTATGTAATTACTCTTTGTAATAAATTTTGTGTTACTGAATAGACATTTATTAGCGATAACGGCTAACTAAATTTAGGTTTGAGCGGCATTGGCCGTTACAATGTGGAATATTCTCGGTTAAATGAAAGCATTGTGAAAGTC
>NZ_JBFRVX010001591.1:0-284 GCF_041475345.1 Vibrio sp. 10N.222.48.A3
GCCTTGAAGAGCACGTAAAAGAGTACGGTGTTGAGATAATGACTGAGCAGCGCGCTGCAAACATCATCGCAGCCGAAGACACAGGCGACGGTTACATCCACGTCGAACTAGAGAGCGGCGCAACATTACGATCTCGCACGGTTATCACCAGTACCGGTGCTCGCTGGCGTGAAATGAATGTTCCGGGTGAGCAAGATTACCGCAATAAAGGCGTCGCTTACTGCCCACACTGTGACGGTCCTTTATTCAAAGGTAAGAAAACAGCGGTTATCGGTGGTGGTAAC
>NZ_JBFRVX010001592.1:0-714 GCF_041475345.1 Vibrio sp. 10N.222.48.A3
GGCGATATCCTTTATATCCCACCGGGTTTCCCGCATGAAGGCAACACGTTAGAGCCGTCAATGAGTTACTCTATTGGCTATCGCTCCCCTAAAGAACAAGAGCTAATCAGCAACTTCGCCGATTTTGTACTTGCTCATGATATGGGTGACGTTCATCTTCACGATCCAGAATTCAAAACGCAAGATGGTTACGGCAAGATTCGTTCATCGGATTTAAGCAATCTAACTGACATGTTGAAATCTGCACTAGAGCAACCTGAAACCATCAGCGAATTCATGGGGTGTTTGCTAAGCCAATCACGCCACCAGCTTGATATCGTCGCTCCTGAGCCATTATGGACAGAAGAAGAGATCGCTCAGCACTTAGAGTCAGAAGGCGAGATTTGTCGAGTATCGGGCTTAAAAGCGCTCTACCATGAGAATGAAAGCAACACAGCTTACATCAATGGGGAAGTCGTTAAAGTTGAACAGGCTGATTCTTCGCTACTAAACGTACTGTGTGATGATTCGGTAATTAACTCAACAACTAATCTTTCTCCTTCAGGTGTAACCGTCGTGACGGAATTGGTGAATAAAGGTTACTGGTTTATCGAAGACTAACATCGTTAATCGGTTTCGCGGATATCGCCAAGCCCTAGAGCCTTGGAGCCCAAGAAAAATAAAAGGGACAAATGAAATCTTCATTTGTCCCTTTTTCTATTCAATTGTTAACTA
>NZ_JBFRVX010001593.1:0-558 GCF_041475345.1 Vibrio sp. 10N.222.48.A3
GTTCATACTCAATTTGCATTCTTTTTGCTCTAATCCTCTTCCAATTCTGTAGTTTTCTAAAATTTTGTTGAGGTTTGTCATATTCTTAAGCATTGATGCCGTGTTTTTGTATTAGTGAATAGTATCTTGGGTTTATACTGACTCTATGGTGCTAGTTAGCTTGATATCTATTTGATGCAGTAGAATTTACAATACCGAATATAAGTTTGGTTTTGTATTTTCTTATATTTGTTTCAGCCATACCCCCTGGTAAAAGATATTAACTAGCAAGTTGTTCTCTATACCCTTGTGAACACTATGAATACATTAGAAAAAATACAAAAAAACCTGGAAAATTTCAGCAAGTCTGAGCGTAAGGTAGCCGAAGTCATCATGGCTTCCCCTCAAACTGCAATTCATTCTAGCATTGCTACCTTAGCTAAAATGGCTGACGTGAGTGAGCCTACAGTTAACCGCTTCTGTCGTCGTTTAGACACAAAGGGCTTCCCTGACTTTAAACTTCACCTAGCTCAAAGCTTGGCGAACGGTACACCTTACGTGAACCGTAATGTTGAAGAA
>NZ_JBFRVX010001594.1:0-283 GCF_041475345.1 Vibrio sp. 10N.222.48.A3
GTTGTACCTGGCGTGTCGGGCGGAACCATCGCATTCATCACTGGTATCTACGATACGCTACTAGAAAGCATTCGAAGAATTAACCCTAGCGTACTTGGACTATGGAAGCGTGAAGGTTTCAAAGCCGCGTTTAGCCACATCAATGGTTTTTTCCTAATTTCACTGTTCGCAGGCGTATTCACGAGCATTGCGACATTTGCAAAACTGATTTCTTGGTTATTAGTCACCCACCCAGTTCCACTATGGTCTTTCTTCTTTGGCCTTATCTTGGTGTCGGTTTTCC
>NZ_JBFRVX010001595.1:0-2180 GCF_041475345.1 Vibrio sp. 10N.222.48.A3
TCAACTTGAAGGTGCAGGCTTGAGTACCAAAAATTACCGATTCATTCTCACCACAACTTGCCTTAAGAGCTTCATCAGTCTCTATGAATCTAATTATATTTGCGGCAGAGCTATATTAGCCGATTGTGACAAAAGAACAGATATGGCAAACTATATAGAGTACATAGAGTTTAATTATAATCGGGCGATAAAGCTCAATACTCTAGGTGTCTAAGCCTAATTTAACTTTGAAAAAATAATGCTCAATGTGTTGTCCTTTCTTGCAAAAGCAGAACACTTTCGTTTCTGAACTAATACAGCTAAATAATAAGAGTTTTATACATGCAAAATCAAAATCCAATGTACGCTGATATGTTGAGAGTATTCTCTAAAGCGGAGCTTGAAGGTGGTTCTCTCTTTTCTAAACTTGTTGTTGTTGGCAAAACTGCAGGTCAACTAAAGGAAGTTAAAGGGGTAGTCGATAAGAGTATCGGACTTGGTAAGGCTCTTAATTACGCTGGAACTCACGGATTGTCATCAATCAATTCAAGTGCCGGCTACAAAATAGCGTCAGGCGCTGTTAAATCAGTTGCTAGCAGCGCTGCTATGAATAGCGATCAAAACTGGTTTATGAAAATCGTGTCTACTTTAAAGCAAAAGTTGACTGAATTTTTATCGTCGATTACAGACTTTGGAAACGATTTAAAGCAAAAACTATTTGCTCTATTACCCGATGTTGTATCAAAAACACTAGGCGAAGTTTTACAGCATGCTGGTAATATTAAAGCCGCATTAGAGTCAGCATACAAGACCATTACAAAAACAATGCACTACCTAAAATCTGACGGTATGACTATGCTCGCGACCAACAAAGTTGGTTCTTACGTAATTATATCTATCAGAGAGCAAATAAAAGGTGCGGCAGTATCAAGTTCGATTGCAACTCTGCAAAGTGGCGGGACGATATTAGTGAATTCTCTGAGTGCTGGTGTTGGTGCAGCAGTAACAACTATCGCTAACGCTATTGTTTCCATTTTCAAATTTTTTGTCTCGCTAATCAAAAAATGGAAAATGGAAAAAGAATATAATGAATTCAAGAAAAAATGTACGACTTACTTAATTAACGTTCAATCAATGAGTGATGAAAGGCTAGAACAGTTCTTCGCGGAACACATACGTAAAATCCCGATCTTAGCTGCCTATATAGTTTGCATCCCTAGATATGGTTCACCTTATAATTTTTTGAAAATTCTTGATGTTACCCCGCCAAATGCACACAAACGAATCAGCTTGAGCCGAGGAATACGCAAGATAAAGTCCAAGATATTAGGCACAACACTTGACAGTGATAAAGTGGCACATCAAAAAAACATTCTTTCGTCTTTTGAACTATTAAAAGAAGAGTCAAGAGAGTTTATTAAGGAATGTCCGATATCTCTAGAGAGTAAAACTCCAGGTGTTCTTGAGGTGTTAAAAGCAGCGAGAAGCCAAATGAACTTTCTTCCCGGTAGTGATTTGGATGCGAGTAAAGTCGCTCATGCTTTACATAAAAGTAAATTGAGCAAAATTCATGCAGGAAAAGCCCATCACGTAACGGCACGTTTAGATCTCCTAATACGTTCTGACCGCTGGGCGTAAGAGGCTGTCCTAAATTCTGTGTAGCTGTCTAAGCTTAAGTCGTAATAGTGAAGGGTAGAGAGTTACCCACTTTGATTAAAGGAGCTAATCCCGTAATCAAAGACAATAAGGGGTAACTCTCATTTTCATACTAGCAATCCAATCATCAAACACATAGCCAGCCTACTCAATCTGGATTCGTAATGACTTAGAAAAGTTCAAGACGGGTCTTATTGCCTTGATGTCATTGGCGTAGGTGTTTCCATTTTATGAAAACTAATACCATTAAATTAATTATGGTATTAGTTTACTGACGTATATAGTTAATTATCATTTAAAGACATGATTATTGAGATTCAGGACAGAATGTTAAGAGAACTTGAATAATATATAGAATAATGTGTTGCTAGGGGCGGTAGGGCGTTGTAATAATATAAGTATTGTTAGCGTGTTACGTTTTTAGCTAGTGATTATTCAAGGATAGAATAATGGCAAACACAAAAATCTCGTTGCGGTTTACCGTTGGAGGGATGTTTCTACTTGCGACGGTGCTAACGGCGATCGTGGCGGTTTCACTTCAATAT
>NZ_JBFRVX010001596.1:0-573 GCF_041475345.1 Vibrio sp. 10N.222.48.A3
ATGTGTTCTTCGCTTTTTCGCTCTTTAGGAACGTGTAGAACTCTTCTGCGACGACTTTATCGCTCAATCTCGCTACAGGGTAACGTATTGGTGTGTGTAGATCGGCTGGGAACGTCGACACTAGCTTCACTTCTTTAGAAAGCAACGCATCTGTTTTGTAGACAATGCCAAGCTTAGCTTCACTGCGTTCTACCAAAGCCAATGCCATACGTACATTGTTACTTGGTGCCAATCGAGTCTTCACATCGTCCCATACACCTAACGTTTCTAGCGCTTCTTTCGCATAGATACCCGCAGGAACCGACATGGTGTTGCCAACTGCAAGTCTTTCATTCATTAGAAGTTTAGCCCATTGGTCAGCGTTTGAGAGGTCCAAAGATATTGGCGTCTCTTTCGGGGAAATTAGCACGAGTTCGTTTTCGCACAAGTTTGTGACATTGTCACTAAAAGCCAACTTACGATCGACTAAATGCGTCATCCATTTTTCGTTTGCCGAGATAAAAATGTCTGCTGGCGCGCCTCGTTCAATTTGGCGCACCAAAGACGACGTGCTCGCATACACTGGAATAACAT
>NZ_JBFRVX010001597.1:0-383 GCF_041475345.1 Vibrio sp. 10N.222.48.A3
CTTAAAGTTGGCTTGTTAGATGCGATTGTTGAAACAGACCAACTATTAGAATCAGCGATTAACACTGTTTCTCTAGCAGCCAATGAAAAACTCGATTGGCAGCTACGTCGTAAACAAAAAACATCAGCGCTTTCATTAAGCAAACTAGAAGCGATGATGAGCTTTACCATGGCGAAAGGCTTAGTTGCTCAAAAAGCAGGGCCTCATTACCCAGCACCTATCACCTCGGTTATCGCTATCGAAGAAGCAGCACGTAGCGATCGCGATGCAGCACTAGACATCGAGCGTAAACACTTCGTTAAGCTAGCGAAATCTGAAGAAGCGAAAGCATTGGTCGGCTTATTCCTTAATGACCAATACATCAAAGGCCTAGCGAAACAAGC
>NZ_JBFRVX010001598.1:0-554 GCF_041475345.1 Vibrio sp. 10N.222.48.A3
ATCTACAAAGCAACACAGCACAAGCGTCAACCAATCCCAACGATCTACGATTAATCTTTGAATTAGCTCAGAATCAAAAAGGCCGGAAGCTCATTTACGAACTTCCGGCCTTTTCTATTTAGTGTTCTTTAATGCGTTTTTCGTAATGATCTAACGAGTCGTTAATCTACAACTTCGATATCGGTTTGAGGCACGCTACAACACGCCAAGATCTGCCCCATATTACGTTCATGATCTTGCAATGCAGGGACATCCGGTTGATGAACTTGTCCGGACTCAAGCGTCACTTTACAAGCACCGCAGAAACCCGCACGACAACTTGAAGCAATAGACACCCCCGCCGACTCCGCTTGCTCTAGCAAGGTTGATTGATTATTACCTTCGAACAGGTAGCCGTTCACACTTAACTGTAGCTGCTTCACCGCTTCCTCGGTCGATTGAGCCACACCAAACGCTTCTTGATGGTAATGCTGAGGGTTGAGCCCCATTTGAATCAGCAGTTTCTTTGCATTATCCATAAAGCCGTCAGGGCCACACACGAACGCTTGGCGCTT
>NZ_JBFRVX010001599.1:0-539 GCF_041475345.1 Vibrio sp. 10N.222.48.A3
AACTAAGCCGCTCGTGATGATCTTTTGAACGCCATATGGCAAAATATTGCCCATTAGCGGCAAGTTTTGTCTAAAGCCGTCAAGGTTATTGCCGATACAGATATCATGGAAAGTGAAGTTCACCCTATTTTGGTGCGTGCAGAAATCGTCTGCTGCCCTCAATAGATAGCTTTAACGACAGATAATAGAGTGCAGGTATGAAGCTACGAATTGTAGCAGCTTCATTGATAGTGGCGCTGAGCTCACCCTTGAGTCATGCAGATTTGGCTGATGTGGGAGAGCCCGTTCCAATATATACAGAAGCTGAACTGATTAATTTAATCGAGAATAATCAACACCTAGAGCGAGTGAAAGCTGATAAGTGCCAGTTAGTTGAAGATATCGTTGCTCGTGCAACACGTATTAGCTTGCCTTCTTATGAGTTTTTATACGGTGATATGTTGGCTTGGGGTGTGTGTGTTCCGCAAGATGTAGAGCTTGGCCTTTACTATATGGAAAACGCGGCACATCAAGGTTTACCAGCGGCACTCGAGCAGTTA
>NZ_JBFRVX010001600.1:0-487 GCF_041475345.1 Vibrio sp. 10N.222.48.A3
GATGAAGCCGACCGCATGTTAGACATGGGTTTCATCCGCGACATCCGTAAGATCTTGGCTTTCCTACCGAAGAAGCGTCAGAACTTACTGTTCTCTGCAACGTTCTCTGATGATATTCGTAGCTTGGCTAAAGGCTTAGTAAATAACCCAGTTGAAATCTCGGTAAGCCCTGCAAACTCAACAGCACCAACTGTTGAACAAAGTATTTATCCAGTAGATAAAAAGAAAAAAGCGCCAATGCTAGCTAAGCTGATCAAAGATAATGATTGGCGACAAGTGTTGGTGTTCAGCAAAACAAAACACGGTGCAAATAAGCTTGCTCGTTTCCTTGAAGAACAAGACATCACTTCTGCTCCTATCCATGGTAACAAGAGCCAGGGCGCGCGTACTAAAGCCTTAGAGAACTTTAAAACCGGTAAGGTACGAGTACTCGTAGCGACCGATATCGCTGCTCGTGGTATTGATATCCCACAACTTCCTCAAGTGG
>NZ_JBFRVX010001601.1:0-1263 GCF_041475345.1 Vibrio sp. 10N.222.48.A3
TACTGTGATTGGTATTAGATATAAAAAAAGCACTTCATTGAATGAAGTGCTTAATATCTTTTTCAGATTGTTCTGCTAAAGCAAAGCTATAGAACTTTGATTAGTTGAACATCGCAGAGATAGACTCTTCGTTGCTGATACGACGAATCGCTTCAGCAAGCATGCGAGAAAGGCTTAGTTCAGTTACTTTACCTGTCGCGGCCATTTCTGGAGAAAGCTTGATTGAATCGGTAACAATAACTTGGTCTAGAACTGAATTGCGGATGTTTTCTGCAGCAGTACCAGAGAATACAGCGTGAGTTGCGTAAGCGAATACACGCTTAGCACCGCGCTCTTTAAGCGCTTCAGCTGCTTTACATAGTGTGCCACCCGTATCGATCATGTCATCAACGATAACACAGTCACGGCCTTCAACATCACCGATTAGGTTCATTACTTCAGAAACGTTAGCACGTGGACGACGCTTATCAACGATAGCGATGTCAACATCACCTAGCGCTTTAGCCGTTGCACGAGCACGTACAACACCACCAAGGTCTGGAGAAACCACAACTGGGTTTTCTAGGCCACGGTTAGCCATGTCTTCTAGAAGAACTGGAGTGCCGAAAATGTTATCAACAGGTACATCGAAGAAGCCTTGGATTTGCTCTGCGTGTAGGTCGATAGTCAAAACGCGGTCAACACCAACGTTAGAAAGGAAATCTGCAACAACTTTTGCAGTAATAGGCACACGAGCAGAACGTACACGACGATCTTGACGGGCATAACCGAAGTAAGGGATTACAGCAGTAATACGGCCAGCAGAAGCACGGCGCATTGCGTCAATCATTACCACCAATTCCATAAGGTTGTCATTGGTTGGTGCACAAGTTGATTGAATCAGGAATACATCGCTACCACGAACGTTTTCATTGATTTGTACAGCGACTTCGCCATCAGAAAAACGGTCTACAGTAGCATCTCCAAGAGAGATGTATAGACGATCAGCAATACGTTGGGCTAGTTCAGGTGTTGCGTTACCAGCAAATAGCTTCATATCAGGCACGGTGGAAACCTCGGGTTGCGTCCAGTTTTAAATAGATTGTGGGTGGGCTGATTGGTATTCAGCCAAAGTTTCTTTTAAAGGCGAAATGTTTCGTCCTCTCGCGACAAACGCGGAAACTGTGTCAGGCAGTTGCTCTAGCACTGATTCGGCTTCTTTTTTGCTGCTAAATTCAGCAAAAACGCATGAACCCGTACCAGTCAATCTCGACGGCGCGTATT
>NZ_JBFRVX010001602.1:0-770 GCF_041475345.1 Vibrio sp. 10N.222.48.A3
CAATTCCCCTCCCTACTCGATTGTCATTCAATCAAGACGAGAACAAAATCAACATTGTAGTTTCGAAGTGGACACTGAAAAAATGATAACAACGCCAACGCACTGGCCTTCGCCAGCTAAGCTGAATTTATTTCTCTATATCACTGGCCAACGCGACAATGGCTATCACGAACTTCAGACCCTATTTCAGTTTGTCGACTTTGGCGATGAACTTACGGTTACCGCAAACCGAGAAACAAGCTCGATAACCATCACACCTGAAATTCCAGGTGTTGCGACAGAAGATAACCTGATTTGGAAAGCCGCAACTGCCCTTCAACAATACACATCGACGACTTTCGGTGCGGATATTGAGTTAAAGAAAGTGCTTCCTATGGGAGGTGGCATTGGTGGAGGTTCTTCAAATGCTGCGACCGTGTTAGTCGCTCTCAACCATTTATGGCAACTCAACCTTTCTGATAATCAGCTAGCAGAGATCGGTTTGAAGCTTGGTGCAGACGTTCCTGTCTTCGTTAAAGGCCATGCCGCCTTTGCTGAAGGGGTTGGAGAACAACTGCAACCCGCCAATCCGGATGAAAAATGGTATCTCGTTGTTAAACCTCAAGTGAGCATAGCAACTGTAGACATATTCACACATTCAGAATTAACTCGAAATACGCCGAAGCGAGCACTATCAACGCTTCTAGAGCAAGAATACGTAAACGATTGCGAAAAAATTGTGCGAATGCTGTACCCAGAGGTTGATAAGCAACTTTCATGGCTGCTACAAT
>NZ_JBFRVX010001603.1:0-702 GCF_041475345.1 Vibrio sp. 10N.222.48.A3
CCAAGGGCTCAATGAGTGAATCGAATAACCCATAAATAGGCTACTGAAAATCAACGCCAGAACAGCGCCCGCCGACACACCAAGAATGTCCGGGCTTGCAAGCGGATTGTAGACTAACCTTTGTAAAATCACGCCCGCCACCGCCAAACCGCCACCAGCGAATATCGCCGTTAATATTCTCGGCCAACGAATCGACCATTCAAATGCGTCTGGGATAACAAAATAGCCCATATCAGAAGAAGGCTGTGAGAGCGTACTCAACGCCAACAGCCCAAAAATCATTGTGCCTAACAAGAAGTAAGCCAAAGGTGAAATAAACTTTGGGCCTTTAGGCATCGAGAAAAACAGCTGATCTTGAGCCGATAATTGCTTTCTCGCAATTATGATCAACGCTGGAGCGCCAATCACCGCGGTTGCCGTTCCTGTTGGAATCATATCCAAAGACCATTGCGCCAAGAAAATCGCCAAGCTGTCGGTCACACAAAGCAGTAGCGCACCTAATACACAGCTTGCGACGAGTTCAGATTTGGCCTTTAGAAAACCTAAATGCCTCGCAATGTTCGGAGCTATCAAACCAATAAAGCTGATCACGCCCACTGAGGTAATCGACACTGAGACCAACCAAACGCCAATTGCCATTAGCACAAAGAATGTTGCGCCAATATTGAGCCCGCGTGCTGCTGCCCCTTCAGTGCCAATCGA
>NZ_JBFRVX010001604.1:0-625 GCF_041475345.1 Vibrio sp. 10N.222.48.A3
GATAATAGTAATCGTCCAATCAAATCTTGGTACATCGGTAACCTAGTTGATGAATATGGAGAGAAGAAAAACACCTCTCACTTTTCATCAGTCACCAAGGTCGCAAATTATCGAACCAAAGGAGGGAGCACCAATTCTGGTTCGATGACTTTCTACTTTGATGTTCAGTCGTTAGAGCGGAACCATGTTTATTTTCCATCAGTCGAACAATTTAGTTCATTCGGAGATGCGGCGAAACGCTATATTGCGGATGTTTATCAAGCGAGTAATTTGACAGGAGAGATCTTAAATCTAAGCCAAAAAGAGAGGAAGTGGATCAAAGACAATCCGGATGTTCGGATAGGTATCGATCCAAATTCGTTGCCTTATGAGGCGGTATCCAATACCGGTGAATACATCGGTATGATTGACGATTACCTAACGCTCATTGAGCAGAAAACAGGGTTAAGTATCAACCATGTAGACGTTGCAAGTTGGTCTGAGACCCGAAGCTTGGTTGATCATCATGAAGTAGAACTGGTCTCCGCAGCACAAGAGAACCGTTCGTTAGGAGACAACGTCAAAGCAGTCAAGAGCCTGTTTTCAAGCCGTTTAGCTATTGCATCGAGACGAGACATAAGTAGCT
>NZ_JBFRVX010001605.1:0-1255 GCF_041475345.1 Vibrio sp. 10N.222.48.A3
GTTCTTTATTTGGGCTATTATATTTCCCTTTAAATTTAAGGGTAAGTTGCTCGTAAAATGATGAAAAAAAATGTAAACCTATGATTTTTATGTATTTTTGTTTTTTTTAGGTTTGTTTTTAGTTTATTTGACACGCAGGATAATCTTTTGCAATCTAGACCACGAAATTTAGTGGCGGTGATTAACTACCAAAGAGTAGTAATGACCAGTCATAAAAAATAAAAGGGAACCGGGCAAGGATCTCCCATTCTTAGAAAAGGCAGTGGATTTATTATGAAAAAGACTCTATTAGCTCTAGCAGTTATGACAGCAGCTGGTTCTGCAAACGCAGCAATCGAAATTTACAACCAAGACGGCGTTTCTGTTGACCTTAAAGGCGACATCGAAGTTGTATACAGCAACGAGTACAAAAAAGGTTCTTCAATGGAACAAAAAATCGAAGATGCTGACTTCGGTTTTGATATCAAGTACATGGTAAACGAAGAGTGGAAAGTAGGCGCTTACTGGGAATTCAACGGTTCTGAGAACGCAAATGCTGAAAAAACTCGTAACGGTGATACATACGTAGCAGCATACAACGATACTCTAGGTTCAATTAAGTTTGGTCGCCTATGTACTGCTGTTGATGATCTAGGCATTGGTAAAGATGAAGCTTACGGCATCTCTACACTTCTAGATAATGCAACTAACGAGTGTGCTGACGAAGCTGTTCGTTACGACTACGACAATGGTGCTCTTTACGCAACTCTAGGTTACGTACAAGACAAAGTAAGTGGCGCAAACAACAAAGAAGAGAAAGGTAAAGATACTGAGTACTTCGACGCTCGTATGGGTTACCGTTTTGCTGATTTTGATATTTCTGCTTTCGTTGCTGATTTCGACACAAACGTGGCAAAAGGCGATCACCAAGGTTACGGTGCTGAGCTAGTATTCTCTGGTATCGAGAACGTTTACCTATCTACAGCATACTACGGTGTAAACTCTGATACAGCGAACGATGACAACGCAACAATCGCATTTGCTGCGGGTTACACTATGGGTCTTTGGGGCTTCAACACTGGTTACTCAATCGGTGACCACGATGTAGCTCTTAAAGACGAAGATCGTTGGTTCGTTAACTCTACTTACGCAATCGCACCTAACACTAAAGTGTACGCGGAAGTTGGTGGTATCGATTCAGATGATAAAGCTACATACAAAGCTGATAACGGTCTAGCAATTGGTGTTGAAGCATCATTCTAATGATCTCGTAATC
>NZ_JBFRVX010001606.1:0-806 GCF_041475345.1 Vibrio sp. 10N.222.48.A3
CATAATGCTTCCTAGACCTAGACCTAGACCTAGACCTAGACCTAGACCTAGACCTAGACCTAGACCTAGACCTAGACCTGCTAAAGGGATCTCTCGGACGATTTGTACTGGTGAATAGCTTTTAGCTCTCAGATCGAAAAACCGCCCATTTAAGCCTGTATTACAGGTATGAAATGAGCGGTTTCAATGTTCTGCTTACCTGACAGTCGTTTATTAAGACTGATAGAGGTCTACATGTTTGGCAATCGCCTATTTTACGGCGCTGCCTTCTACAGGAACAACGGAGCTAGCATGGGAGCCTTTAGGTCCACTTTCTACTTCATAATCGACCTGTTGACCTGCCTTTAAGGTTCGATAACCTTCCATTTGTATTGTGGAGTAGTGCGCGAAAATATCGCCATCTTCACCTTCTGGACAAATAAAACCAAACCCTTTGGCATTGTTAAACCATTTTACTGTACCTGTAGCCATGCTATACATCCCTCATGCATTTTGTTACTAACGTTGTTATATCAAATCAATGTAAGTTCGATTGATATTATTCCTATCAACTAAACAATTTCAGCTGATAGCTTGAATCTCATACATTGCTTACGGAAATTAACGCTACCCTGCGTAATTATTCCTTATTATAAATTTTTAACGCTTATTACTAGGTTTAGAATCGTGTTACGAAGTTGTATCAGAAAAACCTTTTAGCTCCAATGTAGCTAATGATTGAGTACAGTCAATAGCAAATTGGTATAAAAATGATCAATTTTAATAACAAATCACATTCGAGATTGGCTGCATACTATTAACTAAAT
>NZ_JBFRVX010001607.1:0-705 GCF_041475345.1 Vibrio sp. 10N.222.48.A3
GTCTATGTCAACATTTCTAATTGCAGGTCCACTGATTGTCTTTTTGATCTTCGTGGCACCGCTATGGTTATTCTTACACTACCGCAGCAAGAAGAAATCCAGCAATGGTCTTTCAGAAACGGATCTTCAGCGTCTGCATAAGCTTTCTGAGCAAGCTGAGTCGATGCAAGACCGAGTGAAAACGTTAGAAAAAATACTGGATGCGGAGTCACCTAACTGGAGACGAAACTATGAGTAGAGAACTGTATCGCGATCCGATTAACGGTAAATTGTCTGGCGTGTGTGCCGGATTAGCGAACTATTTTGGCCTTGAAGTTTGGTTGGTTCGTATCTTAGTGATCTCAGCCGCACTGCTAGGTGGTAGCTTTTTGGTGTTATTAGCGTATTTAGCTTTGACATTTATGCTTGAAAAACAACCACCTCAATATGTCGATCAGATGAAAGCCAAACAAGAGCACACACTCAAGCAAAAACCCTGGGAAAAAGGGCAAACAGCAGAGTCTTTGTTGGGCACTTTAGAGGGTGATTTCCAGACGTTAGAGACCAGTGTACGCAATATGGAAGCTTATGTGACTTCGGACACTTTTAAAGTCGACCGTGCATTTAAGAACATGTAGTGGTCAAGCCTCAAAAAGATTAGATAACGGTTTAGGAAAATTTATCCCAAGCCGTTATTTTTTATTAATAATTTTGTCTAAATAAATC
>NZ_JBFRVX010001608.1:0-231 GCF_041475345.1 Vibrio sp. 10N.222.48.A3
ACCCGGTGTTGCCACCAACACATCACTACCTTTACGAAGTTTTTGCATCTGAGGGTTAATTTTCACGCCACCAAACACGACCGTAGAAGTAAGCGGTAAGTTAATACCGTATTTAACTACGCTGCCATTCACTTGCGCAGCAAGTTCACGGGTAGGTGTTAGCACTAGTGCACGAACTTGGTTCTGACGTACGCGAGGGCCTTTTGATAACATTTCAAGAATAGGTAGCGT
>NZ_JBFRVX010001609.1:0-879 GCF_041475345.1 Vibrio sp. 10N.222.48.A3
CTTCGATAAAGGAAGAAGTTTTAGCTTGAATCTAAAAAATAAAAAAGACGTAAAGTGGCACTTTGGATTCTACGTTTTTTATAACAGTGGCGCCTCTGTCATTTATCTTTTAGACCAACTTGGTTACAAAATAGAACAACTGGAAAAAGCAATGTCGCCTTACGACGCTGCATTATCTGTTGTCGGGCATGATGTTGATGCATATCAACGAGCACTAAAATCAGTAGGCTCTAAAGTCGCTCAATTTGAAAAGGACGCAATAAAATACTCTTCACTGAGATAACTCAGTATGTCCACTCCGGTTCGTCGGTATGTCACGTTTTCAGACAAAGGTTGGGGGTTAATCATGGCTAAGATAGAGATACTGCAATGGCGTGTTTACTAATTTAAATAACGCTGTTGTATATTTAGATATATGAATAATCATACTCACTAAAAAGGATTTTTAATGCGTATCTATATTCCCATTGCTATGATTTTTATCAGCGCTTGTACTAGCCAGATTGTTAGTACTGACGAACATATCGAGAGTTACATCGGTTCCAATATTACCGATGCGCAAGCTTTGTATTTAACGCCCCACTCTCAAGCCGTTACATTTTGGGAGTCACGCACATTTGCTTGGGTGGAAACTCAAACCTCACTCGAGAATGGTGAAATACAACATTCTTTCAAAAACCCCTATCGTGACTGCACCATTAACTGGATTGTAGACCAAAGCGGAGTGATCATTGCGGGATCACACAGTGGCGAGATGTGCAGCCCTTAACTTTGCCTTTGCTCATACCTCGATCAAACAGCAAGGCCTAATGAAGCACTAAGGCTCAATTTTATTCAATATATAAAAAAGGGTGTCATTTGAACAATCAAATGACACCC
>NZ_JBFRVX010001610.1:0-502 GCF_041475345.1 Vibrio sp. 10N.222.48.A3
GAACTTAATAAGTTCAGCGCCTTTTTTGCGTCATATTAATTAGAGAATTCAAAACTCTATCTATTGGAGCATGACACTAAAAATGTCACAAGGGATTGAAACAGCACAGCTTTAAATAGTATTACTTAAAAAGAACAAGCCCTACTTCATGTCACCATAACGTTCTAAATAAAGAACGGTTGCTGCGGTACGAGAAGGCACTTGCAGCTTTTTCAACAAACTCTTCATATGTACCTTAACTGTCGATTCAGAAATAAACAGGTGATCGGCGATCTGCTTGTTACGGTAACCTTTCGCGACTTCTTGAAGAATTTGCATTTCACGTTCAGTCAGTTGGTCGAAGATATCATTTCGACTGTCAGCATCATTCAAATAACGAGCTACCACACTGCTGTATGCCTTATCGCCGCTATGTGCTTGCTTAAGCAGTTCAATCAACTCATCGGGTTCAGTATCTTTCAGTAAGTAACCATCAGCGCCCGCTTTAACAATCGCTTCTATA
>NZ_JBFRVX010001611.1:0-750 GCF_041475345.1 Vibrio sp. 10N.222.48.A3
GTGTAACCACCACCTAGCTCAGAAACTGATTGAAGAGTTTCATCGCTTGCTGTCGGTGGAGCAATAAAGATTGGATGAACGCCAAACTTTTTAGCTGCAGCAACAAACTCGCCACTCTCGTTAGTTGGTACATCAGCAATCAATACTGAATCGATACCTGCTTTTGCGCAGCGTTCGTAAAAATTTTCTATACCACGTGCGTAAACCAAGTTTGCGTACATCAGTAGGCCGATTGGTAGCTCTGGGTATTTAGCGCGAATTTGACCGATAAGATCGAAGCACACATCTGGCGTTACTTTAGAATCTAAAGCACGAATGTTTGCGCCTTGGATTGTTGGGCCATCTGCAAGCGGATCAGAGAATGGAATACCAAGCTCAAGTGCATCTGCACCCGCTTCAACCAAGGTTTCCATGATCTTAAGTGATTGCTCAGGGTTAGGATCGCCAACCGTTACGAATGGTACAAATGCGCCCTGATTCTTTTCAGCTAAGCGAGTGAAGAGTGATTGATAGCGATCCATTATAATGCTCCTTTCTCTTTAAGAATGTCGTGTACAGAGAAAATGTCTTTGTCACCGCGACCAGATAAGTTAACGACTAATAGCTGTTCTTTCTCTGGGTCGTCGTGAGCCATTTTAACAGCATGAGCCAAAGCATGAGATGACTCTAGCGCTGCAATTATACCTTCTTTACGTGCAATCAATTGGAACGCTTCTAGCGCTTCGTCATCGGTCACGTTGTCGTATTCAG
>NZ_JBFRVX010001612.1:0-1526 GCF_041475345.1 Vibrio sp. 10N.222.48.A3
TTGTGATTTGATCGCTTTAATAAAGCCTTCGCCAAGCGTGTCACCAGAGAGTTCTCCGACAACGATACCTACACGCAGAGGTTCATTCGAAACAAAGTCCAAGCTATTGGTTGCTGCTTCTTGCTGTGCCATAGTTTTCTAATTCCCTTCTTGCCTAAAACAAAAAAGATCGCCTAACGAGTAGCGATCTTTTTGTTATACCAATCTAACGAGGTAACTATTGTCATACTCATATTGATTGGTACATAACCACATCAAGTATTAACGAATAATACCGCGCTCAGAGCTCTCTAGCATTTCTAACATAGGAGTTACCGAAGCAAACTCTTTCGCCATTTCAACTAAAGCGGCTTTCGCTTCTTCAAGTGTTTTGCCTGAACGGTATAACTCTTTGTACGCTTTCTGTAATGCTCGAATTTCTGGTTTCTCAAATCCGTTACGCTTCAAGCCCACTAGGTTGAGGCCGAATGGAGCGGCATGATTACCCTGTGCAAGCACGTACGGCAGTACATCTTGAACAACCGCAGAACAGCCGCCAATGTACGCATAAGCACCAATAGAACAAAATGGGTGAATAGCAGAAAGCGCCATAACACCCGCATAATCGCCAACGGTTACGTGGCCACCAAGAATAGCATTGTTACCAATGTGAGTATGGTTACCAACAATAACATCATGCGCTACGTGAGCATTTACACAAAGTAAGTTGTCATCGCCAATCACAGTGGTAGCTTTGTCTTGAGTTGTACCACGGTGGATCTGAACTGCTTCACGAATCACATTACGGTCACCGATCACAACAGTCGTGTCTTCACCACCGTATTTCTTATCTTGGTTTTCTTCTCCAATCACTGCGTGTGGGAAGATTCGGTTTTGCTTACCAATTGTCGTGTGACCTTTGATCACAACATGCGACATCACTTCAGTGTCATCACCAATTGTCACGTTACCAGCAATGTAAGTGAAAGGACCAACCGTCACGTTAGCACCGATAGTTACATCACCTTCGATTACTGCTGCCGGGTGAATTTTCGCTGTTTCATGAATCATATTAAAACTCTCTACGAGCACATTTAAGTTCAGCTGAACATACAACTACGCCGTCAACTTTCGCTACACCGTTGAACGATGCAATGCCACGACGTTCTTTTAAGAACTCAACTTCGATAACCAATTGGTCACCTGGCACTACTGGCTTGCGGAACTTCGCTTTATCTACGCTAGCAAAGTAGTAAAGCTCATTACCAGAAGGAGCACCAAAAGATTTAAATGCTAGAAGACCTGTTGCTTGCGCCATTGCTTCTAAGATCAACACACCTGGGAATACAGGAAGTTGTGGGAAGTGGCCTGTGAACTGAGGTTCGTTAACAGAAACATTCTTAATCGCAGTCAGTGTCTTTTCTTTTTCAAAGCTAGTCACACGATCAACCATTAAGAATGGGTAGCGATGAGGTAATAGTTCCTGAATTTCAGTAATGTTCATCGTTGTCTGTTCAGTAGTCAAAGTCGTATTCCTATGTATATTC
>NZ_JBFRVX010001613.1:0-973 GCF_041475345.1 Vibrio sp. 10N.222.48.A3
AATTCATTTTTAAGTGTTTGTTTTTCATGTTTATTTTAAATTTATTGGAATTAAAATAAAAGTTGGCACACAACATGCTTTTATACTTTTCATAAATGATTAATACAGATCTTAAACCTTATCTAGGGTTTATCGCGTAATACACGGTCAGTGCTTATCCATATGAGAGTAAAGCTGGCCGCTTCGCAGAAATTTTGCGAACTCATAAGGAGAGCAATATGGCTATTAATGTAAGCACTAACGTATCTGCTATGACAGCACAACGATACTTGAATAAATCGTCTAATGAACTAGCGACTTCTATGGAACGTTTGTCATCAGGCCATAAGATCAACAGTGCAAAAGATGATGCAGCTGGCCTACAAATATCAAACCGTTTAACAGCACAGTCTCGTGGTCTTGATGTAGCAATGCGTAATGCAAATGATGGCATTTCGATTGCTCAAACTGCAGAAGGCGCGATGAACGAATCAACGAACATACTACAGCGTATGCGTGATCTAGCGATTCAGTCATCAAACGGCACTAACTCACCAGCAGAGCGTCAAGCATTAAACGAAGAGACAATGGCTCTTCAAGATGAACTTAACCGTATCGCAGAGACAACAGCTTTCGGTGGCCGTCGTTTATTGAATGGTTCATTTGGTGAAGCTTCATTCCAGATTGGTTCAAACTCTGGTGAAGCGATGATTATGGCGCTGACTAGTATTCGTGCGGATGATTTCCGTATGGGCGGAACAACATTCGACACTGAAAACGCTAAAGATAAAAGCTGGGAAGTACCAGTAGCAGCAAAAGATCTTAAGTTTGAATTCAAAACTAAAGCGGGTGAAGAGATTACTCTCGATATAAGCGCCAAAGCCGGCGACGATATCGAAGAACTCGCAACTTACATTAATGGTCAATCTGATTTAATTAACGCATCGGTTACTGATGAAGGTCGCATACAGGTATTTGTTGCCGAGCCAGATTT
>NZ_JBFRVX010001614.1:0-390 GCF_041475345.1 Vibrio sp. 10N.222.48.A3
ATCATATCTATTGCATGCTTGTGTGACTTTTCCTTTAGTATTCGCTGCGTCATACGTTTGGGGTTCTGAACTTGTTGCTCCGGATGATAGACAGGAATCGTCATTATTGTTTTTGATTATTCTAGCTCCGGCTGTCGAAACGCTTCTAATGGTTCCAATATTAAAGCTTATACAAATGTTTAATTTTGAAGTAGTGATGACTTCAGTAATTAGCGCGCTGACATGGGCCGCAGCACATACTTTTAACAGCGTGCTAAACGGATTTGGCGTACTTTTCTTGTTTTTTATTCTTTCAATATCCTATTTAATTTGGCGTCAAAAATCATTTAAATCGGCATTTGGGGTTACATTTGGCATTCATGCCTTAAATAATGCAGTGGTGTTTTTAAG
>NZ_JBFRVX010001615.1:0-319 GCF_041475345.1 Vibrio sp. 10N.222.48.A3
ATCAACACCGGTTCGTTTCCTAGATAAATACAAAGATTACGTATAAGTCATAGGAAGTTTGTCCGGCCACCGCATTATAAAGAGCGTGGTCGGGCAATATTAACGGGTATTGGCAAAGTGCTTAAGTGAAGAACGTAAACGCTTAGTTCAATAATTTCTACTTAAACATTAGAACACTAATTAAATGTTCCGTCGGTACATAGGTGGTTCTAGCTATATAAACTTTGTTACTCGCTATTATTAATCGACCATTAACTCATAGCGCCTTAGCGAATGGTTCTATTACTGATACTTGTTTATGAATATATATACCTATTAT
>NZ_JBFRVX010001616.1:0-1126 GCF_041475345.1 Vibrio sp. 10N.222.48.A3
AACAAATACAATCACCAAGAAAATGCGTCAAACGATCACAGATAATACTCCGAAATACCTTTGTAAGTTTTTTAGAAAAATTCAAAAATAATTAGAATTTAACCCCTAACTTTACTGAGTATTTTGTTAGTCTTGGAAACAATCATTTACAATCCAAACAAAAATTAATTGGATCGCTAGAGGTTGTTTTTTTGAATATGAAATTATTCGGCAGTTCCCTAATCCTTTCGGGAACTGCATTAGGGGCTGGCATGCTTGCTATTCCCATGGTGTTGGCCCAGTTTGGCTTCATGATCAGCTCAGTGCTGATGCTACTTATCTTTATCGGCACCACTTACTCTGCACTCCTACTGGCAGAAGCGTGTACCAAAACGAAAGACAACAGTGGCATGAGCAGTGTTGCTTACCTAACTCTGGGCAGCAAAGGTAAACACTTTATCAATGCACTCTTTTACCTGCTACTGGTTTGCATGCTGATCGCCTATATCTTGGGTGTTGGCGACATCATTCATAAGCTACTGCTCGACGTCGGCGTAGACATCTCTGCATCCGCTGCTTATACCGTTTTCAGCCTATTGATGGGGGTGATTGTAGTCGCGGGTAAGTCTTATATCGATAAATTAAACCGTGGTCTATTCATCATGATGGTGGTGATGCTCTTCATTGTTATTGCCTCTCTGTTTAGTAATATCCGTCTAGATTACCTAACTCAAACTAGCCAATACACGGCCAATGACGTGGTGCAATACAGCGCGGTTATCTTTACTAGCTTTGCCTCTATGGTGGTGATCCCGTCACTGGTTATTTACAACCGAGAAGCGACTCAAAAGCAGATCCGCAATATGATTCTGCTGGGCTCGGTGATTCCACTAATCTGCTACCTAACTTGGTTGTTCGCGATTATCGGTAACCTTGGTACAGACGCTATCAGTCAGTTCCATAACATTTCAGAACTGATCTCAGAGTTTAGCGGTCAATCTTCTTGGTTGAAGGTAGTTATTGCGCTGTTCTCAGTACTGGCATTGGTAACCTCTTTCCTTGGTGTGTCGATGGCGCTGTATGACCAAAACAAAGACGCAGTCACCAACAACAAAGCATTAGCTTATGCTCTGACCTTTGTATTGCC
>NZ_JBFRVX010001617.1:0-643 GCF_041475345.1 Vibrio sp. 10N.222.48.A3
GGCTTTTGACAACAGTAGCTACTTCGAATATTTGATGACACGTTTCTCTACTCCTGAGGAAGTGTTCGGCCCACTAAGCATTCAAGAATTAAAAGACAACGGTCGTTACGTAAGGCTGACCGAAGGCTACCTACCAACCGCGCAAGTTGTATTCCTTGATGAGATCTGGAAAGCAGGCCCTGCCATTCTCAATACGTTACTGACTGTGGTTAACGAAAAGACATTTAAAAATGGCGCAGACATTGAGCGCGTGCCGATGCGCTTGTTGGTTTCAGCGTCTAATGAACTTCCAGATGAAGACAGCGGCCTAGAAGCACTTTATGATCGAATGTTAGTTCGTGTGTTCGTCAACCGTATTCAAAACAAACAAAACTTCAAATCGATGCTAACGACAGGTACTTCTCAAGAAGCCGTCATTCCAAAAGGGTTAGCGATTACAGACATTGAATATCATCAATGGCAGAAAGAACTCGATAATCTGGAGCTGACGGATAACTCGTTTAACAAGTTATTTGAGCTAAAAACCATGCTTGAAGACACGGTTAAGAAGCAAGGTTCAGCATCAGAGTCGGATTTGTATGTTTCGGACAGACGCTGGAAGAAAGCGGTTAAACTATTGAAAGCGAGCGCATTCTTCAGTGGC
>NZ_JBFRVX010001618.1:0-684 GCF_041475345.1 Vibrio sp. 10N.222.48.A3
GGGCAATATGTGGCGGTGGAGTATATCGCTATTGAGCTGTCGAATCTCGGTGACCCATGAAATCTCTTCTTTGTGTAAGTCTATTTTAATCTTGAGCATTTATTACCTTTTAGTTTATTGACTGTTTTTTCGCGTGATAGTTGGTACCAATGGGTTTGTCGTGTTGTTCTGCGTGACATAACTGTGCCTTGTGTTTATTACATTTGTATTTAAGTGATCGATCTATTCTGACTTCGCTGATAAAAGAGCGAATGACGAGAGATCGGTAGTAGGATCGAATTTAAAAGCTATTGAATGACTATCTGGGTGAAAGCTGACGCAGAGATGGTGTAACGAGGGAATCGAGAACTGTCTATGTGGAACTTGGACTTACTTTAGCATTAACAGCTCTATAGATTAGAGCCAGGTGGCGAACTATACGCCTAGTTTTTTAAATTACAACCCTATTTCTAATTAAATTTAAAAATATTTTTGAATGATTTGCCGTCGCTTATTGATAGTTAAATGAACGAAGGACAGGGGATTGACCAAGGTATCTGACTGAGGCTCTGTTTTGCACCGCTTCGTATTCTTTGTCATTGGTGGTTTTAATTGAGGTATTAATTTAGTGGTGGTTAAGTGTCTGTTATACTTGGTCTTTACATTGTAAATTACAATTTGTGACTCTGAGGTTTAGCGTTGTAA
>NZ_JBFRVX010001619.1:0-405 GCF_041475345.1 Vibrio sp. 10N.222.48.A3
TCTACTGGTTGATGACTCTTTGATCGCACGAAAACAGCTGTCTGATGCCTTAGACAGCATCAACATCCCTTACAGCATTTGTAATAACGGCTTAGATGCGATTGACCTGATGCGAGGTGAGGCTGCAAAAGGTACAGCAATTGATCTTCTCGTGAGTGATATCGAGATGCCCGGGTTAGATGGTTATGAACTTGCATTTGAAGTACAAAACGACAGCGCACTCAGTCATGCCTACTGTATTTTACATACTTCACTATCCAGTGAGATATGTGTTGACCGAGCCAATCAGGTGGGAGCACATGAAGCGCTAGAGAAATTCAATGCAGGCGAATTAATCGAAGCCATGTTGCGCGGAGCGAAAGTCCTAAACGACGCGGCTATGACTGCTTAGACACAAAAAAGCCC
>NZ_JBFRVX010001620.1:0-490 GCF_041475345.1 Vibrio sp. 10N.222.48.A3
GTAATTAAAGCTCCGAATAAAAGGCGAAAGTCACTTCTTTGGTGATTGTGAAACTCTTTCAAATCACTGCGTATGTCTTTGATATCACCCTTAATGTCTGAGATATCACGTTGAATGTATTCAACGCTAGCTTCCAATTTTGCTACCCGTGAGTCCAAACCATCTCCCCCGTCACCACCATTCTTTCGTATTGGTGTATCTGTCATGGTCAAAAAGTGAACTTTATCCCTCATGATACACCTTTATCAGAAAAATACTTTAAGACTATGTAAGTCGCTATACGGTGAATATTACCGCAGTTTTGGCATACTAACGGAATTGTCGGAGTGGAAAGTAGTCGCTTAGTTCTGGATTGATCAGGACTAACTTCAACCAAATCCAAAAGGCTGAAGCTAATTTCTTCCCCTTTTGTCGTTGGTATCGCTGGCTTTTCTGTTGTTTGGCAGCAAGGACATTTATAGTTCTTAAGTTTCACATCGAAGAACTCTTC
>NZ_JBFRVX010001621.1:0-403 GCF_041475345.1 Vibrio sp. 10N.222.48.A3
GAACTAAACGAACAAACCACTTCAGTAAACGAATCAGTTTGATTCACCAGAGATACAAACAGTGCCACTGGCGAGATAGTGATTAGCACCATTCTTTCGCATGTGTAGCTAGTGCGGGAATAAATAGATTTAAACCCTTGAAACTTTTACTCCAGCTAACGCCCGCTTAAGTAGTGAGCAACACCATACATAATTAAACACTCTACGCGACGCATAGTAAAAGCGCCACGTGTTGCGAATCTGTCTTGAAGCGTTTGTTATACGAATTTCATCGGCGATTTTTATATAATGTATACACAACTAAGCAGTATATGGACAATATAGATAACAAAATAGTAATGAAGCTAACCCAACTAAGTAACGTTTCGGCTAACTTCTCTTGACTTGATGGTGAGTTGTCATA
>NZ_JBFRVX010001622.1:0-401 GCF_041475345.1 Vibrio sp. 10N.222.48.A3
CGTTTAATAACCTAGTGTCACTGTGATAGATTGAATATAATGTGCCAAAATATCAACTCTAAAGGTCTAGCGTGACGTTCCAAATTCGTAAAGTAACTATTGAAGGTAAAGAGTTTGAGTTGTCAAAATATTCAAATTCTGGGAAGAACTTAATTAGTGTTATGACTGGAAAAAATGGTGCCGGTAAAAGTCGGATTTTGGAATTTTTAGCATCAAACTTTTACGTTAGTGATAATTTCTTGATAGAAAATCCTAATAACTGGGATGAAAGGTTTAATGCAGTTACATCTGACTATAGCCAGAATCAGGTAAATTATTTGAGCAATGGGTTGGAATGTACTATGCAAAGAATTAGTTCTCAAGTTGCTAGTGTTTTCAAGCTTGTTTCACATGTTGATGAT
>NZ_JBFRVX010001623.1:0-912 GCF_041475345.1 Vibrio sp. 10N.222.48.A3
ACTTTACGAGAGAAATATGAACATAGTGTTAGCAACTTACAAAGATCCAGCTCATGGATTAGATTGGCATCAACAAACTCCCAAAATCGAAAAAAATACTCGAGAGCTTTTGGTGAACTCTGAGCTTCCATTGGAATTTTCTATACGTGAGGGGAATATTGGTCGCGGTGCTGACATGCCTGTTACTGTTGTAGAAATTCTATCTGTATTCGGCCTAGTAACATTTGTTATTCCTGAAACACATAAACGCATAAGAGAGTCTTTTGAAGAGTGGGGACGAATCCGAGAAAGTATACTAAATTGCATTTTCTTACTCAGCCGAAAAAATAAATTAGTTTCTCTACCGGAAGAAGTGCTATTTGCCAAGTCAGTTGAAAAACTCGTTTCGGAATTGAACGATGATGCTGTTTTTGTAAAACATGAAATAATTCATAGCATTGGTAGCCATGAAGATCATGCCGGCCTAATGGGTTTTTACTTTGATTGCGATGGAAAACAATGGCGTGTCGTTATCAATGGTTTGGCTAAAATTAAACTAATAGAACAGATATAGATAACATTAAAGCCCGATTCGTTATCGGGTATTTTGGGGCCTTATCGGCTTTCGTTTGTTTGGATACACGGTTTACGTAGGGCGCCGATAATTAGTAGGTAAAATATGAAACAGCCTCAATTCGATGGTGAAATGCTTCTTTGCTCTAATTGCTTTGAAGACGAAGGTTTAAAAATAAATGCATACAAAGTGGGAAATCAATCACCAGACAAGTGCCCAAATTGTAATAGTATCGACGGCAACAAGCTTACTAAGGAGTTAATTGAACAATTGGCTTGGCGGTTTTTTGTTAGTGGGACTACGAAACGCTGTGATTATGGAGCTGCGCCTGTAATTCAAATGAATGAATACCACTATGG
>NZ_JBFRVX010001624.1:0-778 GCF_041475345.1 Vibrio sp. 10N.222.48.A3
ATAAAGTACAGTAATACAAATAAAATCAGAGCTTTATTTGGTATCCGATTTTCTTTCACATCGAAGACTGAAACAACAATTAATAGCACCCAAAAAACCAGAGATTCACTTATCATTCATTTATATACCTGACACAATTATTATGAATTTACTGAATAAGGCTGTAGCTATACCAGAGAATATGGCCCAAGCAAAAATGACAAGTAAAGCAGCACCGATAACGTACTCGACAATAGTTAGTCCTTTCTGCTTTCTAATTCCCTTTTTATTCATAGTGTCTACGGGGCTGTTGTCGTACTAATAGCATTAACAATAGCACTGAGTTTCGCTGACAATACATTACCAATTCCACTGAATATGGTTGTCAACCCTAACACGAGCATAGCAGCACCGATCACATATTCGATGACCGTTAAACCTTCTTCATCATTCATAAATTCTTTAATGTTTTTCAATAGGTTATTCATAAGAATCTCTCCTTGATTTACGTATCAGGTTTTATTTACCTGTAAACTAAATCTAGAGCTGAACGATATATTAGGTTAGGATTATTTTGCCATTTACTTGCACTTTCTTGTGGTACTTCTAATCTAATTACTATTACTTGTTATTCGGTTGTTTTTAGACAAAAAAACCGATATGAAACGAAGATTATATTAATATGAAAATAGTAACTCCGTTATTGTCGGACAAAGATAGTGATTTCAACTCCGTTATTATTAATAAAATAGGCCACTATTTTTCTATTAAAAACTTCAAACAAGACATATCTATAATC
>NZ_JBFRVX010001625.1:0-335 GCF_041475345.1 Vibrio sp. 10N.222.48.A3
TTTTGTTTCGATATTCCAACAGTTTGCGGTATTCAAGCGGTTCGTGTTTTTAGACGAGCAACGCCCTGTTCGCTCTTGTCCTAAGTAGCCAAGGTTATCGAGTGGCGCAAGTCGACTAACCAGCAGGGCGCTCTCTTGGTGGGGAAGGGACATTTCTACCTGGGCGACGTACTTTGGGTTGAGATATTGGCTTAGGCTGTCCTTTTGGCTTGTTGTCGCGACTTCCTTTAAACCGTCCCATTTGAGAACCCTCACGCAAGGGAGGCTTCGCCGCTGCGCGCCCTTGCGCTGCAGAACCTGCAACTGGGTACGGACAGTCAGACGCTCACCAAGAC
>NZ_JBFRVX010001626.1:0-775 GCF_041475345.1 Vibrio sp. 10N.222.48.A3
GATCATCATAGGCCAAATCAATATCCCTCAATAACCAATAACCAATAACTAGTTAGTCGTGATAGGTTTCTTACTATCTTCACTCGATACGGTGTCTATGGTCGAGCTAATGTAAGGCACGTTAGTCAGGTTGATCTGCAAGCGAACCACATTATCAATCAGTTGAACCAATGGACCCCACTTAACCTTTTTCTCTTTCTCGAACACGTAGTTGAAGTTCTCAGGTGTCCAATCCATCAAGTATTGAGGGTTCAATGAACGACCAAGAAAGCGTACCTCATAGTGCAAGTGTGGCCCGGTTGAGTTACCTGAGTTACCACAGCTCGCAATCACATCGCCTTTACTCACAAATTGACCGCTACGTACTTTGAACTTCTGTAGGTGCGCATAAGAGCTCATGAAACCGAATGAGTGACGCATAGTTATAAAGTTACCGAAGCCTTTCTTACTTGGGCGCACGGTTTCAATTACGCCATCAGCTGGCGCTACTATATCTTCACCACGCTTACATGTTAGGTCGATACCAGTATGAACGTGGCGTTTACCTGTTATAGGGTTCGAGCGACGCCCATAAGAGGATGATATGCGTTGATAAGCCATAGGGCTGTCATTTGGAATCAAACGAAACATTGTGGCTCTGACTGCTGAATCTACTGCAGCTGCATCAATTCGGTCTTCTAAAGAGACGTCATCAGTAAGCGGCTCTTCATCGGTCAGGCCAAGCACTGATTCCACATCAAATACACGCTTGCCAAGTAACTGAATAGTGCCTTCT
>NZ_JBFRVX010001627.1:0-864 GCF_041475345.1 Vibrio sp. 10N.222.48.A3
AGGCATCAGTAATCTTGAAATAGATTTTAATGTTGAGCTTTTTGATCGTTCGACTCGAAAGCCTTCACTAACCAAAGCGGGCGAGCAGTTATTTAAACAGGTGAAAGCGATCGTGCTTCAGGTTGAAGATCTGAATGTGACGGTTAACGCGATGGGTAGCGGCGAAGAGGGGCTCATCAAAATTGCATTAGATGATTCATTACTGGTTCCGAACTTATCTAAGATCCTTAGTCAGTTCAGTCAACAATTCCCTGCTACTGAAGTTGAACTGGTTGCGTGTACCACAACAGAGGTCAATCCGTTAATTATCGAAGAGAGAGCCGACATTGGATTGATGTTTACCAACTTGGCTTTTGATGTCGGTTCTGAGCCATGCTTTATCGGTCACTTACCGTTTATTGCTGTGTGTCATCCAAGTCATGCGCTCGCAAAAAAAGGTGTGGCGAAACTCTCTGATTTACTCCCGTATCGTCAGTTAATGTTGAGGGGAGACAAGGGGAAGGTGATGGATCAGTTTCCGCTGATTGCCGGAAAGGTATGGTGGTCAAACAGCTTTATTGTGATCAAAGAGATGGTACTTGGCAGTGATATTGGCTGGGCATACTTACCTAGGCACCTCGTCGAAGAGGAGCTGAATAAGCAGCGTTTAGTGGAGATTAATGTCTCATTCGATCACAAAACATGGTCACCGCCCGTTGATCTTGTTCTGTCTAAAACACGCTCAAAAGGTCCTGCATTACTTTGGCTTGAACAAGCATTGAAAGGCCTATTAGACGAAACTGAATAAAGAAAAGGCTCACCGTTTAACGTGTGAGCCTTTCTGTTCAAAGTGATACTGCTTTTTGTTAGTTCTAGTTCTAGTTC
>NZ_JBFRVX010001628.1:0-259 GCF_041475345.1 Vibrio sp. 10N.222.48.A3
GATGTCGTCCGCTGTTGCAGTTCCGTATAACGTCTCTAGCGTAACGCTAACATCGCCTGACGAAGCTTTACTTAAACTTACGTCGAAAATTGCTGTTGAGCCTTCATTGATAATTTGGCTGTCTTCAATACTTACTGTTGGCTCGACTTCAACTGAGCGGAATAGATCAAGCAAACTCAAGCTTTGAGTTCGGGACAAACCCAAGCCTTCGAAACCAGTTGTTACAAATTCGGTAACTGGGATAGTTTCGTCACCATCT
>NZ_JBFRVX010001629.1:0-1593 GCF_041475345.1 Vibrio sp. 10N.222.48.A3
CAATTACATCAACCATAACTATCTCACTTACGCTAAGTAACAATTAACAAGGCGACTAACAGTTTGATAGTCGTACTTAGTATTCAAGTGGCCTTGAAGCAGGGAAAATGCTGAATATTTAGCATCTCGTAAAGGGAACTCAACAGACTTAACATCAAGACCAAGTTTCTTTGCTTCTATTAAAACGCTCTCTCGAAATTCTTGATCATTAAAACGAGTAATCACCTTACGATCCTCATTTTTTAGTCGCTCTTTCAAACGACCCGCTTGTTGTAAATTAGAACCTGAATGTTCTTTAATCCCTAGCTCAATTAACAAAAACTTGTTCTCATATTCATCAAGTAACCTTGTAAACCCAAACGAGTGCTCTCGAACTTGAGTTGGAGTCAAGTCGCCCTCCGAGTAATGATTAAGAGTATCAATGAAGTTAACGAGCCATGATTCGATGAGCGCATGGTCATCCCATACAGCCCCGACACCATTTGCCAGTACATAGTTACCGAAATCGGGTACAGCTGTTATAGTGCCAAAGTCCAAAAATCGACCGTCAACCGATATATTCGAGCTCGTTAAAGAGCCATGTGGAATACCTTTAACTCTCGATGCTGCAATCTGGCAGGCCAGTCGATCAATCATTTTATTGAAAGCATCACTAAGTGACGCACCCTCAACCCCACCTAACAGAAACTTGGATAGGTAAGGTAAAGCCTTCCTCACACGATTAGCATCATTATCACGAAGATAACTATAATTCACCGCTGGCCAGAAAAATGTGCATCGCTCAAAGTGTGCGGGACGTACTGAAACTTCCCTTATTGCTAAAGCACAGTGTTTGTAAGGGGCTTCATCTAAATATCCAAATTTATGCTTTGTATTGGTTTTGATAATGGCTAACGTTCGTATTGCTCCGTAAGGTAAATGCTTATGACAAATCTCGCCCCAAATCGCTTCACTAATAGCCTCATCAATAAATAATTTGCCATGTGAGTGACTTTCAGATATATTCGTAGCGACTAAAGGGTTGGGCCCAATACCTTTAATTTGAAAATGTCCGTTTAATCCACATCTAGCGCTACCACCGTTGCACACCTCATGTCGAGAACCATATTGATCTGCCATGAACTGTTTTTTATCATTAATTTCCATTCTTTGTTTCTTAGCATATCCTTTGGATACGTAGCTAAAATTGTCAATCAACTCTCCTTTAAGAAAATTTTCATCAAACGCTATGTTGTATTCTTCAATTAGATTTCTATTAATCCAAACAACTTCAGTTTCGTTTAATTTATAAGCATAAAATGAAACAAAGGACTCTTCTGGCAAGTCATTGCCTACACTCGGAGTGTTATGCGTTCCAACTAGCTTATATGTTTTCAGTAGTTCAATACCCATACAGACTCCGTTTGTTTGTTTTAATTATATTTCCTTGAGTATCCCGAATACAAATATTCACTTCACCAAGAGTAAGATTCGTAGATGATAAGAAAAACTTGTACAGTTCTTTTAGCTGACTGATCTTATTTTTCTCTACAAACCAGTCCACAACTATTAAGTTGCTCCCTTCATTCCAATTCATTGGCTTCAGTGAGAACC
>NZ_JBFRVX010001630.1:0-303 GCF_041475345.1 Vibrio sp. 10N.222.48.A3
TGCGGCGTTGTGGCTTTTCTTTTGCCCACTTGAGCCTTTGTATCTCATGCTTGGCCAGTTCTTGATGATTCTTGGCAATGGTATTGCATTGCCTTGTGCTCAGGCGTTGGTGATGTTGCCTTATAAGAAGAACGCTGGCGCGGCTGCTGCGATGTCTGGCGGCGGGCAGATGGTGGTGTCTTCAATGGTGAGTATGGGGCTAGTTCAATTAGGGCTAGGAGAAGCGTGGCATTTATCGCTTGTCATCATGTTGTTCACTATTATTACTCTGATTAATATTTTGCGTGGTTTCAGTAGTCAAGA
>NZ_JBFRVX010001631.1:0-291 GCF_041475345.1 Vibrio sp. 10N.222.48.A3
ACTTACCTTCTTACCGAAAGGTAGAAAAGTAGAAAAGTAGAAAACATTAAAAAGGCTCGATGTTGAATTAACATCGAGCCTTTCTCTTATCTGCTTATCTAAGCTTTGTATTTAGTAATCTTCGAGATACTCATCAATGAAATCTTCCTCCTCAAGATCAACCTCTTCTGGCTCGATCTCAGCTTTAAAATCTTGACGTTGGATGTAAATATCACGAGTCAAAGCATATGGATCTGGAGAGTCATCTAATAAGGCTTCTTGCGAGGCCAACTGAGCACGTGTTTCCATACC
>NZ_JBFRVX010001632.1:0-489 GCF_041475345.1 Vibrio sp. 10N.222.48.A3
AAATCGAACGGTGACAAGTTTTCTTGAATCAGAGGAACTTGCTCACCTTTAGAGTTTGTACGCCAGCTGATCGTTTCTTTCCACGGCCAAATCTTCGGCAGTGTACCGATCATCAAACCAGTCAAGAATACTAATGTGAAGTCGCGGAATGAGCGTAGTAACCAAGAAAGTACGTGAGAGAAAGTCAGCAGGCCAATCACACAGCCACTAAGGAATAGGGCAAGTACATCGACCTGAAATTCTTTAACGGCACCAAGTACCGGGCCGTACATACCAATTAATAGCAGAATGAAGCTCCCTGAGATACCTGGCAAAATCATCGCACAGATTGCAATCGCACCTGCAATGAGAATATTGATACTGGTAGGTTCCATTTGCAGCGGCTTAAGCACGGTAATGCTGTAAGCGAAGGCGACACCAAGCAGCAAAAATACGAATCGAATCATATCGCGCTTTTCTACTTGTTTAAGAATATGGAAAACCGACACC
>NZ_JBFRVX010001633.1:0-1751 GCF_041475345.1 Vibrio sp. 10N.222.48.A3
CCTATCTCAAAACGTTAAAACAGAGATCAAATCTGACCTTACGAATAACGTTTTGACGCTGACTTTTGTTGAGCCAAGTAACGAGTTAGACGAAGACTCACGCTTAAGAGAAGCGTCTTCATTCGATGCACTGCGTTTGGTTCAGCATAGCTTTGAGCAAGACGCGAATAACAAACACGCGTTATTCATGGCTGGCCTATTCGCTTACGACATCGTGGCGAACTTTGAACCGCTAGGCGATGCTGAAGCAACCAACAATTGTCCTGACTTTGTTTTCTACGTTGCCGAGACTCTATTACGTTTCGACCACCAAGAAAACGAAGGCCTACTTCACGCGAGCTTGTTTGCTCAAGATGAAAGCATCAAAGCGCAATTAACAGAGCGCCTAGCCGACATTCAAACACAGTGTCAGTCATTGAAAGCCATCACAGAAGTTACGCCACTAGACAATGTTGACGCTGTACCAAGCGTTTCAGATGAAGACTTCTGCCAAACGGTTCGTGATTTAAAAGAATACGTCGTTAAAGGCGACGTGTTCCAAGTAGTTCCTTCACGCCGCTTTACGCTACCTTGCCCTGCTCCACTAGCTGCTTACAAAGAACTCAAGCAAAGTAACCCAAGCCCTTACATGTTCTACATGCAAGATGAGCTGTTTACTCTGTTTGGTGCTTCTCCAGAAAGTGCGCTGAAGTACGAAACTGAAACCAACCAAATTGAAATTTACCCAATTGCAGGTACTCGTCGTCGCGGTAAACGCCCAGACGGTCAAATCGATTTCGACCTAGATAGCCGTATCGAACTTGAACTGCGTACCGACAAGAAAGAAAACGCTGAGCACATGATGCTAGTCGACCTAGCACGTAACGATGTGGCACGTATTGCAGAAGCTGGCACTCGCCACGTAGCAGACTTGCTTAAAGTTGATCGCTACAGTCATGTGATGCACTTGGTTTCTCGTGTTGTTGGTCAGCTACGTGAAGACTTAGATGCTCTACACGCTTACCAAGCTTGTATGAACATGGGTACGCTAACAGGCGCACCAAAAATCCGCGCAATGCAGCTTATCCGTGACGTAGAAAAAACACGTCGTGGTAGCTACGGCGGTGCAGTTGGTTACCTAACCGGTGAAGGCACTTTAGATACTTGTATCGTAATTCGTTCTGCTTACGTTGAAGATGGCGTAGCACAAGTACAAGCGGGCGCGGGTGTGGTGTTCGATTCAGATCCACAAGCAGAAGCAGATGAAACTCGCGGCAAAGCTCAAGCGGTCATCTCTGCGATTCAAGCAGCTCATACTAAAAGCGCTGCTGCAAATCAGCACACATCAAACAAGAAGGAGTCGTAATCATGGCTGATATTGTATTCATCGATAACTTCGACTCATTCACTTACAACCTTGTAGACCAGTTCCGTTCATTAGGTCACAGCGTGAAAATTTACCGTAACAACATTCCTGCAAAGGTAGTTGAAGCGGCGATCAACGAACTAGACAACCCTGTTGCACTGCTTTCGCCAGGCCCTGGCGCTCCAGCGGATGCGGGCTGCATGCCTGAGCTAATTCAGCTGCTAAAAGGCAAAGTGCCAATGATTGGTATTTGCTTAGGCCACCAAGCGATTGTTGAAGCCTACGGCGGCACCGTTGCAGGCGCTGGCGAAATCATTCATGGTAAGGTGTCGATGATGGAACACCAAAACCATGCGACTTACCAAGGCTTACCTTCGCCGCTGGCTATCGCTCGCTACCACTCTTT
>NZ_JBFRVX010001634.1:0-539 GCF_041475345.1 Vibrio sp. 10N.222.48.A3
CTGCTGCTCACCGGGCAAGCTGGGCTAGAAGATACCGTCACAGCAATTAACAACGCGGCGCTTGATTTTTATATTTCAAAACCTTGGCAAGGCGATCAACTTAGAGACACGATTACTCAACAACTGACAGACTATGTCATTGCAAACGACAAGCAGTTGTTAAACTGGACTTCCATTTTAGATACTGAGCGAATACTGACATCAATGTCAGACAAGCGAACTAGTTTCAGTGAATAGCGATAGGTTGGTAAATAGAGGTTGTTTGATGAATAGTGATTAGATGATGAATAGCGATTAGTTAGTCGCGATGCATCTTTGACACTAAGTGTATTTTGTATAACAGCGAGTAAATTAAGTGTATCTAATAGTTATCGATAACAAGTGAATGGATACTAGATTTTGTTAAATAACCCTAAAACATGAGATCTCTGTAACAGAGCAGTACTTTACTTGCTTGTTTTTTAGCTAAATGACAAATGAATAGCATTTTTATGGGTTACTTTTCCGCGAGTTAGATTAAACTGTCTCAATGTTTATGG
>NZ_JBFRVX010001635.1:0-604 GCF_041475345.1 Vibrio sp. 10N.222.48.A3
GTCGGGTGGCAGCACGCCAAAAATGCTTTTCAAGCTTTTAGCTCAAGCGCCATACGCAGAAGGCATTCAATGGAATAACCTTCATTTCTGGTGGGGCGACGAACGTTGCGTTGCACCTGATGATGCAGAAAGCAACTTCGGCGAAGCGAACGCGCTACTTTTCTCGAACGTGAACCTTCCTGCTGAAAACATCCACCGCATCCGTGGTGAAGATGAGCCAAAAGCAGAAGCAGAGCGTTTCGCGAAAGAGATGGCAGACGTGATTCCAACAGAAAACGGCACGCCTGTTTTCGATTGGATCCTGCTAGGTGTTGGCGCAGACGGCCACACAGCTTCACTATTCCCGGGTGTAACTGACTACCAAGATGAGAACCTATCTGTATTAGCTTCTCACCCAGAGTCGGGCCAGATCCGTGTTTCTAAAACAGCGAAAGTTTTAGAAGCAGCAAAACGAATCAGCTACCTAGTACTGGGTGCAGGTAAAGTTGAGATCGTTAAAGAAATTCATACAACTCCTGCTTCAGAACTGCCTTACCCGGCAGCGAAAATCCAGTCTAAAACTGGTGAGACAGAGTGGTTCCTAGATTCAAATGCAGCAAGTGCT
>NZ_JBFRVX010001636.1:0-222 GCF_041475345.1 Vibrio sp. 10N.222.48.A3
TGAACCAACTTCGGCACTCGATCGCTCAGTACAACTGACCGTGATTGACCTGCTAAAAGACATTCAAGCCAAGCACAATATCGGCTTTCTGTTCATCAGTCACGACCTCTCGGTAGTGAAAGCACTGTCGGATCGTGTATTGGTGATGCAGAAGGGTGAAGTGATGGAAGAAGGGTCTGCAGAAGAGATTTTCAATGCACCGAAAAATGACTACACCAAGAA
>NZ_JBFRVX010001637.1:0-286 GCF_041475345.1 Vibrio sp. 10N.222.48.A3
AATTACGATTACATCAAAGTGGTTGGAGTGCGACATAGATATCTTCCTTGTTATATTTGATTAACATTGCTTTAGCGAGATTTTAACTGATTCTGTTCTTGGGTACATGAAAAGGGCATCAGAGAGTCGGTGAGATCACGTCATGCTACTGAAAAAATAATATTTGGTATGTCGTATGTCTCCAAATGACGGTGCGGATATTGAAATGTTTTCTTTGAACGTATTTACTTCGATACGTGAACAAAGAGGTGTGTTTAGTGTCTTATATAACCAGAGTGCCTTATAT
>NZ_JBFRVX010001638.1:0-478 GCF_041475345.1 Vibrio sp. 10N.222.48.A3
ATGTTATAACATATCAAGTTAGTTATTTAAGGGAAATACAATGAAACCGAATATCCACCCTGATTACCGCCCCGTGGTTTTTCATGACACCAGTGTCGATGAGTACTTCTTAATCGGATCAACATTGAAAACAGATCGCACTATCGAATGGGAAGACGGAAATACTTATCCTTACTTCACGATTGAGGTGTCGTCAAAGTCGCATCCTTTCTATACGGGTAAACAGCGAGTGCTACATAAAGAGGGACGCGTTGCGAACTTCACTCGTCGTTTTGGTCAATTAGGTAAGGGAGCTAAATAGAATGAAAGTTGTGAAATCACTGAAAAGTGCGAAAAGCCGTCACCCAGATTGCCAAATAGTAAAGCGTAGAGGTCGTCTCTATGTCATCTGTAAATCCAACCCGAGATTCAAAGCGGTTCAAAAATAGTCAGTCAATTTGATGTGACATGAGTGTAAAAACGAGGGGAAAGTCAAACT
>NZ_JBFRVX010001639.1:0-652 GCF_041475345.1 Vibrio sp. 10N.222.48.A3
GGTGATGCGCCAAGTACTTAAACATGTTAAATACCGCGGTTGTATTTTCTGTCGGCATTCCGTTGTTGTCTAAGAAGTATTCACCTTTGAAAATGAGTACATCGTCTTTTTCTACTACGCTGTTTGCGCGCATGCCTTCAATGTAGTCATCATGTGATTGGATAATTTGGTTTGCGATAAGCAGTAAATCAAATTCTGCTATTACTTTCTTTGTCATGAGTTTATCTCTGATAACTGAATATAACGTTGAGTTTATGGTGTCGAACTAGAAATTCAATGATTTCACAACCGATTAAGAGAGTCTTTTCAAACATCCACAATTTATTTTGTGATTTATGACAAAAATAATTGAATGGGGCTCGCGTTAGATTCGCCGACAAGCTTAGTATGAGCGCGTTTAGACGTAATGCCTGATGAATAGGCTCTTGCAAGTATTCTTAGTGAGTACTTTATAGCTTCTTTGTATTGTGACTCTTTTCTCTATGAGTCGTCGAATTGTCGAGCGATCAGATCCAATTTTGAAAAAAGCGGTTGATCTTCTAGTAATCTCGCACAATAGTAAAAAAAGAAGCAATGAATTTAGAATATCATGCGTAAAAGCCCACAAGTAAAATTGTTGGTGTTGAAGCATCGTGATTAAGGACGTTAGAGT
>NZ_JBFRVX010001640.1:0-446 GCF_041475345.1 Vibrio sp. 10N.222.48.A3
GATTATGTATGAAAACTATTGACTAGGTTCGTAAGCTACTGAATAGGCAAGGCAGACAGGCATTTACGGCACATGCACGCACCAGTTTTTGGAATGTTGCTAGTATCACGCTTCTCTAACTCAAAACACCAACACGTCTCTTTACCCGCACTAATATCGCATTGAGCTGGCTCATGACACTGCGGACATTGGTGAGTCGAACTCTCGCCACTAAGGTTATCCATGACTGACGTTCGTTCGTCTTCAGATAAGCCTTTCCAACCTATAATTTCATCCATTGTTCGAAAGCAGCCACTGCACATTCCGCCATTATTTTTACAAGCCGCTCGGCAAGGTGTTTTCATCTATCTAACCCATGATTCATTTGGGCTGAAATGTAGCATATTTGTTTCCTTTTTAAGAGTCATCAAACCAAAAACACAAGGGTCTGTTGATCTTTCGAGCTG
>NZ_JBFRVX010001641.1:0-324 GCF_041475345.1 Vibrio sp. 10N.222.48.A3
CAGAAATTCCTGTGTATGTAGAGAAAATTAAAACAATACCTGAACCTATGTTCATTAACGATCCGCAAGTGATTATTCATGAACGAATTATTCCAGTACCTGCAGATATAACCGGTAAAGAACTAGAGGAATTAATTAATGCGCAGCCTCGACTTAACACAACTACACGAAATTCGGAGACAGAAGATAATATCTCAGTTCACGAACCAAACAGAGAACTCAGCACAACCAATTGATGAACAAACACTTAACGCCGATCAAAATCCAAAAGTAAATTCAGAAGGATTTTTTTCTAACGAATCGTCTACTGAAATTAAGCACTGT
>NZ_JBFRVX010001642.1:0-204 GCF_041475345.1 Vibrio sp. 10N.222.48.A3
TATCGATGCTGATGGACACTGGCAGTATCAAGTTGATAACTCGCTCTCTAATGTTCAAGCTTTAACCGCAGCCACTTCATTGCACGAAAGCTTCACTATTCACACCAAAGACGGCACACCGCAAACCATCGATATGACGATTGGTGGGAACGACGACAACGCCGTAATTACGGGTGTGGATGCTGGCACGTTAACTGAAGATTT
>NZ_JBFRVX010001643.1:0-590 GCF_041475345.1 Vibrio sp. 10N.222.48.A3
GCTTAATAGTGAAGCAATTCCATTTTTAGGTTGGAATTCAAACAATGGTCATATGTACCATTGTTTGAATTTTGGTATCTGGCTATAATTTACTTGCAAGCACTTCTATAGATTTGTGATTTCTCAGTGAAGCAATTCCATCCTCAACATGAGCAGCCCAAGCTTGTTGGTATTGCTTGGCTTCTAATTCTGGGTAGTACATCTTTAAAACTAACTCAGTCACATCACTAGTTTCACCTAGCCACGTAAACTTATCCAATACTAATGAGCCATCGAGTTTCGCTTCGATGAAGTTGTACCTAAAATCACTCTCTACAGAGCGAAAAAAAGCAATACGCGCAGATACGTTTGGAGTAACCCCTGTATAGCCTTTTAGCTTCTTCAGCTGTTCTTCTGTAGTGCGGGTCAAGTTCATGCGATTAGGTAGCATTATACAGCCTCCTTGGTAGGCTCTTTCCAGAAGTAACCTTGTTTCAGTGATGAAGACTTGGTTGCACCATCAAAGCAGATTTCGTAAGTGCGAGCGATATCATCTTGAATCATGCGGGTGTAATTTTTATCGATCTCGGTGTCTGTCGATAGAATTACAA
>NZ_JBFRVX010001644.1:0-284 GCF_041475345.1 Vibrio sp. 10N.222.48.A3
TGGCTCCCCTTGCAAGACTTGAACTTGCGACATACGGATTAACAGTCCGCCGTTCTACCAACTGAACTAAAGGGGAATTGATTCTTAAAGCTCTAATCAAGAGAATGGTGCCGACTACCGGAGTCGAACTGGTGACCTACTGATTACAAGTCAGTTGCTCTACCTACTGAGCTAAGTCGGCATCATGTATCAAGAAGCTTACGCTTAATGATTAACTTGGCTCCCCTTGCAAGACTTGAACTTGCGACATACGGATTAACAGTCCGCCGTTCTACCAACTGAAC
>NZ_JBFRVX010001645.1:0-847 GCF_041475345.1 Vibrio sp. 10N.222.48.A3
AGTTATGTTGACCACTTTACTCTGAACATATTGATTTCTTGCTGGTTAATTCAAGCTATGTTTTGGCTATTGCGACTAATATTAAGCTAGAAGGGCGTTATCGTTCACTTGGTAAGAATAGACTCAAAAAAAGATCATCGGGTGATATTTTAGTGATTATTTTAACAAATAGATAAAGCCTTAAAAGCTAATGGGGCGAACTATGAAATTAAGCTTTAACTTTGAAGATGCCAGTCAGATCTTTGTAGGATCTTTTGCTTTGGCTGTACCGATTTCTTTTTCCGAAGAAGCCTGGAAGTTAGGGGAGACTTTGCCTACTGCTAATCTGTTGCTGCTATTTTTATTATCAGCTGTGTTCTTAGGCTTTTATACTTATGAAAGTGTCTTTCAAAAAAATGTTGTTGCGCGCATGCCGGTGTTTATTTTCAGAATTGTTATTGCTTATGCTATGACGGCGTTGGTAGTTGCTTTGGTCCTGACATGTTTGGATAAGTTGCCTCTATTAAGCGATCCAATAGTCTCGTTTAAACGTGTCATTGTTATATCAATGCCCGCGTCTATGGGGGCTATTATAGTGGATAGTTTCGATAAAGAGTGAAACTGTATATCACCCAGGTTAAGTCATCAACAGAGCCATTCTGGCGCTTAGTTGGTTCACTCTTAGATAACACAAGTAGCAAGCTCGCTAGAAAGGTTTCGACATGTCGTTGGGCGATTAAAGCTAAATCAAAAGAGTAAAGCCTAATTGTTTTACAAGAAAATTAAGACTGAGAGTTTCTGTACTGAATGAGCGATTAGAAAGGTGAGGGGGATGGAGGTACGCTAGGATCTTTAGATGCAAAAAAGC
>NZ_JBFRVX010001646.1:0-1077 GCF_041475345.1 Vibrio sp. 10N.222.48.A3
CAAGATGAATTTAGTTGCCAAAAAATCGGCGGTATACCCGGCTGCGCCAGCATGGATGACATTCGCAACATCTCGACACACCCAACAACACAACAAGTCGCCGAGGCTAACGTCCTGGCTTCCCACCCTTTTGCCTTACTGCCAAGACGCACCCGTGAAGGCCATCCTATTCGAACCCAAGACACGGTTAGGAAGGTGGTGATTTTTCCCTTTACTTCGGATGACACCACCACTTACCTCGACACAATGGATATTTACATTGTGTTAGACGAGTCTACCTGGACAGGTCGCCCTGTTCAGGCTATCAAGAAGGATTAACGCCATGGGCGTCTCAAAAGATTTAAAGGGTTTTTATCAAGAAGCCAAACGTGAATATAACCACCTTCATTCTGAACTGCCTTACCGCACTTTTGATGCGCAGCACAGCCTCTTTCATAACAAAAAGGGCGTAGGATTTGGATTCAAATTGAGCGTCTTAACGGGGGCGAATGACGACATGGTGGAGGCATTTAACCGTCTCATCATGGATTTACCGCCTGGCCATAAATGGGATTACCATTTTTCCATGATGGGCCACAACCACGTGAGTCATTTGATTGAGCAAAATACCGCCTTGAAATCCGCTCGTGCGGGTATTTGCAGTGAATTAGCAAAACAAGAAGCCGATTACGCCAACTTTGCGGCTCACCACGGCTTTTTTCATCGTCAGAAGCATTACTTTGACATCAAAGATTACAGCGCGTGGTTGTTTGTCTCCAGTACGGACGATGTTGATAGTGTGTTGGATTGCAAAGAGGCGCTCACCACGACTTTATCCCAAATTGGACTGGAGCTCACGCCGCTTACCCCCGAAGGCTTAATCAACTACGTCGAAGGCATTCTCAATTTTGACCCCACACAAACCGCCCCTCGCGGATCTGACTACGCACCAGAAGCGTTGATCTACAAACAAGTCCTCTCTCCTGATACCGAGTTTTTAACTCGCCGACATTACACCGACGTTCGCTTTAGTAACCGCCAACATCAAACGCAAACGGTGACCTCGCGGATCATTTCATTGGGTTTACGCAGTACACC
>NZ_JBFRVX010001647.1:0-525 GCF_041475345.1 Vibrio sp. 10N.222.48.A3
TCCATGTCATTCGTTATGAGTGAACAGGAGTTTCAGTGGCTGTATATTTAGATTCAATAAAAGTTTCACCTAGAAGAGATATGTTAAAAGTCATAGATGAATACTCAATGTCATCAGATAGTGTCAGTCTAACTGATGATATTCGCTTCAAACTAGTAGAAATATTGCCATTGGGTTCGGTGTCTGAAGATAGTTTCGCTGAAAACGATATCGCTCTAGTTGTTCGTGTGCCATTTCATCGAAGAGGGACGTTATTGTTTGGCTTCGGAGTAATCTTAGGTTGGCGTCCTCTAGTGACAATAGAGTTTGATGTTATTTCTTTGGCTAGCGGTGAGACAATTGAAACATTGCGTTCAACAAACAAGCTTAGTTGGAGTGGGTATATTAGAGGTCTCCTACGTTTGAACTCAATCATTCATATTAAGCCAGAATTTGGGTTTGCAGACCTTGAGCCACTTATAGAACAGTCTGTATGGAGCCTTTTGAAGGAGATTCAAACTAAGTACTCATAACAAATAAGGATTA
>NZ_JBFRVX010001648.1:0-979 GCF_041475345.1 Vibrio sp. 10N.222.48.A3
TGTGTTTTAAATCCACATACTTGACGTCAATGAAACGTTTATTCTTTCGTGAATAGAAGCACTTAACGACAGGCTCAACAGGAGCATCATCATTCGATGACCATACGATTCCAAGATGGCCATTGCTCAGCTCAACGATGGCCCCAATAGGGAAAATACCAATGCAATTAATAAATTTGTACACCAATTGCCGGTCTAAGTGATTAGGTGTCATACCTAACATTATTTTAAACGCTTCCGCTGGGCTCATTCCACGTTTGTAGCAACGGTCAGCCGTCAATGCGTCATAGATATCGACGATACAAGCCATTCGGCCGTGCTGCGGAATTTGCTCGCCACTCAATCCATTAGGGTAACCTGTACCATCTAACTTTTCATGGTGCATTAAACATACATCACGGCTAATTTGACTTAAGCCTTCGATTTTTTTGATGATAGGTTTAGCAAATACTTGGTGTTGCTTGATGTGAGCGAATTCCTCCTCGGTTAAACGAGAAGGCTTGTGCAAAACATTATCATCGATATGCACTTTACCGACATCATGAATAATCCCACCAATAGCCAATGGCTTTAATCGGTCTTTGCCAAAACCCAAATGCTTGCCAAATGTGACCAAAAGTGTGGCGACATTAACGGAATGTTCAAGCAAATAGGCATCTTTCTTACGTAATGCAGAAACACATTGCAAGGCATCTGAATTGATCAGTGCTGATTCAATCAGCTCATCCGCCCAACCATCCAGTTCATCCGCAACAAACGTATGCGAATCAAATGTTGCCGTAATAATTTTCTGAGCAAGACCGCGCGCTTCTTGGATGATTCGCTCTGCATTTTTTTGTCTTACTTCTCGAGAGACCAATTTACTTGGAGAATTTTTACTGCTCTTTTGTTGTTCCTCACTCGTTTCGTCATCAGGAACGGGGTGAAATTTACAACCTTTAGCAGAGAGCTTCTTGTCAACCCAGACATACTTAATGCC
>NZ_JBFRVX010001649.1:0-376 GCF_041475345.1 Vibrio sp. 10N.222.48.A3
ACCTTATTTGAATACCGAGAATGAACCGTAGACACATTCTTTGTTCTGGTTGACATTCCACTAACTAACATTAGTTTTTCTTCAAAATAGTTTCTAACGGTCAGAGATTCACTGTTTGCACTATTATAGAGCAAGTAAAATGTAGCGATTATCCCTGCGGCAATGAGAATATAATAAGAAATATCAAGCAAATTACCCCAACCGACATACAGGCCTATCACACCCAATAGCTTTACATCACCAGCAGACATTGCTCGTAAAAAATATAAACAAAGCCCTGAAAAGAAAAAGGTTGCAGCGCCAACTAAAGAAGTCGTAAGTGAATCCCAAGAAATTCCGCCATTAATCAATAAAATAAAGTACAGTAATACAAATA
>NZ_JBFRVX010001650.1:0-946 GCF_041475345.1 Vibrio sp. 10N.222.48.A3
CATTTAAGTTCAACTTCGATGATTACAGACATCAGCATGCTTCGCGTCTTTTCTCCCTTTAATGAGCACTTCGGCGCAAGGTATTAGTTAGAATCTTCGTCCATATCGAATACGACGTTGTAGTTCTCGGTATAAGTACAGTTAGGTTGACGACTACAAGTAAAGAAACGTCGGCCTTTATAATCGCCATGGCTTGCCAGCTTGATGATCATAGGGCTGCTACATTTCTTACAGAATCGAACTTCTTTAGATGGCTCAATCAAATCGATGTGTGCTGCCAGTAACCTCTTCAAACGGCTCACTTGATAACTGTGCTTAATTGAAGCGCCAATAAGTGGAAGGCCAGCCGATTTACAAACGTGCATCAATAGCTTCTCGCGATCAACCTTTCCTTTATTCAGCTCTTTTCCATTGTCCAATTCGATGATTACGCGTGGCTCTAACGTTCGCGGGTCGCACACTACAAAGTCAAAATAACTGCGTGAGATTTTGTTGTTCGCAATAAACCAATTCTTTTTATTGTTCGCCTTAGCGGGGGCAACAATGTTAGACATGCTCACTTTAGCAAATACTTCCCCATGGTTACCCACTGCGGATTTGAGTGCGTTATAGAAGGTCGCTTGTTGCGCCGACATTAACGAGCCTTTCTTTTGATAAGCATGATCTTTGGTGTCATCATTTTTTACTAGATAGTTTTGAATAAAGTAAAAGAACACAACCAGAACAATTACAACGATAAAGATATTAGTCATTTTCCAACACAATCACATTTGTATAGGGATTAAGAGAGTGGTTAGCGTATGTAGAAAAGCGTCACGTGGCAAGCAAAAGAAGCAGAGCTGCGAATTGGAATCATGACCTTTGAACGCATTAATCGTCAGAGGCGGTCTCTTTATCGGCTTCGACAGTTCAAGACGCACATCTCCTATTTAATAATCAAATCATC
>NZ_JBFRVX010001651.1:0-227 GCF_041475345.1 Vibrio sp. 10N.222.48.A3
AAGTAGCAAACAACGCTCAAGGCGCAGCCGCCGCGGCTCGTGAAGCTGACGATGCGACACTAGACGGTACATCTGTAGTAAGTGACACGACTCAAGCGATTGATAACCTTTCAGCACGTATCGACCAAGCGGTTGCAGAAGTACAAGTACTTGAATCAGCAACAGCAAATATCGAGACGATTCTTAAAGTAATCAACGATATCGCAGACCAAACCAACCTACTTGCA
>NZ_JBFRVX010001652.1:0-370 GCF_041475345.1 Vibrio sp. 10N.222.48.A3
CACGTTAACTGAAGATTTAACGACACAAGTTCAAGGGCAGCTTTCGGTAACGGACTCTGATCTTGGAGAGGACCACTTTCAAGCCTCACAAGTGACTAGTAATTTCGGTACGCTAAGCATAACCAAAGACGGTGCGTGGACATACAGCTTAAACAACAATAACCCAGTAGTTCAAAGACTTGGCCAAGGTTCAACTGCGACAGACATCGTCACTGTTCACTCAGCTGATGGTACAGCGCATCAAGTTATGGTTACGATCAATGGCACCAACGACCATGCAGTAATCACGAGTAGTACAGCAAATTCACCAAGTTCGTTTTTCGCTATCGGGACAAGTAATGGCTCAAGCCAAGTTACTGAAGATAAAGAC
>NZ_JBFRVX010001653.1:0-629 GCF_041475345.1 Vibrio sp. 10N.222.48.A3
ATATGCCACTCATGCGTACAGGCGGTGAAGCGTGTTGCGGTGCACATTATTGGGGCTTTGTTAATGTAGCATCGTGAATTATTGTAGAGAACAAGGAGCCTCGTTATATTGATACCGACTAAATACATAATTACGGCCATTCCAACGCATGACAGGAAAACAAAAACCCGGGCCGCCTATCTCAATATCCGGCCAACCGTGAGGTTCCTGAGTAATTATAAAATTCGGTATTCCAACTCCACTGGTGATTAGCTTCCAACTACTATTGTTCCATTTACTGACGAGAGTATAGTGATAGCCAGTATTTCCATAACAATATGTATTACTTTCTGTGATAATCACCTCAGGCTGATCATCACCATTCAAATCTCGTACAACAGTTATTTCACCCAATGAGGTGAAGCGAAATTCCTGACAATTACTACGCCAAGATTTGCCATCGAAGCTATAGCCTGCGGCTTTAAACGCAGAAACTTCGTCTGCATATGTAAGTTGAACGGAAAACGCATTTATACTCCAGAACAGCAAAGGAGTATATAAGAAGTAAGCATATTTGTTTTCAAATGGCATTGTTGTTTTTTTTCATAGTGTTGAAAATTTTTGTGAACCCTCTCGCTGAATATTTCCAT
>NZ_JBFRVX010001654.1:0-245 GCF_041475345.1 Vibrio sp. 10N.222.48.A3
CTCGTTGGCCGCTTCATGAAGAAGTGGTAGCGGTAGAACATCTTATTTAAATCGTTTTTGCTGTGTGTTTTTTGATTGAAGAGATCGAACATGCAGCAATTTGATTTAAATGTCAGCAAACAGAATTTAAATTCACATTTTTGTTTGACTATCTTCACCCAATCCGTAAAGTAGGCACCCGAACACAGCGGGGCTAACGTTTAGTCGGTTCTAACGTGTTGAAAAATGGCGCCTTGGCAGAGTGG
>NZ_JBFRVX010001655.1:0-449 GCF_041475345.1 Vibrio sp. 10N.222.48.A3
GCGCTACTTCCATTGATTAATTTGAATAAGTTGGAAACGCTTAAAATATCAGGAGTCAGCAAGGCTGAAAATTTTGAGGTTTTAGCAAGCCTACCTAATTTGCGCTATCTATTCATTGAGGGTGCGAAAAAACTAAACAATTTAGAATGCCTATCAGGTTTTACAGAGCTTATAAGTTTAGGTGTTGAAGGTACGATGTATACAAATCAAAAGGTCTTATCTTTGCAGCCAATCAGTACATTGCCAAATTTAGAAGCATTGTTTTTAACGTCAGTGAGCCTAACGGATAAATCAATACTGTGCTTAGCCGATTTACCTAAAATACGTGTATTGTCTTGCGCTAGGTTTACAACGAAAGAGCATTTCTCTTCTTTAAAGAGCAAAAAGCCAAACCTTAAATGTCGTTGGTTTGAGGCTTACGAAATTTAGCCCTAACGAATAAGGATTAA
>NZ_JBFRVX010001656.1:0-416 GCF_041475345.1 Vibrio sp. 10N.222.48.A3
CACTCATTCTACTTTTCAGATAAACCACTTTGGGCCCGGATTCATTGTCTTCTTTAAGTGAAGGGAGCACATTCCTTGGCTCCAAATGAAGCAAACGACAGAAGTGACTAACGAAAGACATGGTTAATGCTTTCTCCCCTCTTAGCACTCGCGAAAAATCCAACTGGTTCATCCCTAGCTTTTTTGAAAACTCCATCTGCGTAATTCGCATTCGAGATTTTTGTGACATCCACGTTTGGTACAAAGCATCTCTATCTTGCTCAGTGAATTCCATTACCGGTTCCTTTATATAATTCATGCCAATCAATTGTCCGGCTTTTCATACATGACATGTCAGGGTTTGGTTAGTGGAAACCAAAGGTTTGGTTTTGATATGGGAATAACCTTGTTTGATCTGTTCAGAGCTATCAGAGCTA
>NZ_JBFRVX010001657.1:0-514 GCF_041475345.1 Vibrio sp. 10N.222.48.A3
GAGAGGCATATGCCTCTCTTTCCATTTTACGTAAACCAGTGATTTATTTTGTCGCCGCGACTACTCAGTCAATGCGCGACTCAATCACTTGGCAGCGTAACACGTCATTACTTAGCAACCATAACCATCGCAGGGCGAACCACACGACCGTTTAACTCGTAACCTTTTTGCATTACGAACATAACCGTGTTTGATTCGTGATCTGGACTTTCTTGGATAGACATCGCTTGGTGGAATTCAGGGTTGAACACTTCACCTTCAGGGTTGATCTCTTTAAGACCAAACTTAGCAACTGTGTCTACGAACGTTTTGTGCGTTAGCTCAACACCTTCAAACAGTGGCTTAACCACTTCGTTTTCAGCATCTGCCGCTTGCATTGCACGCTCTAGGTTGTCGATGACAGGAAGTAGACCTTCAGCAAACTTGTTCAAAGCGAATTTACGCGCCTTATCAATTTCTTGCTCGCTACGGCGACGCATGTTTTCAACTTCAGCTTTTGCGCGAAGAACAGAAT
>NZ_JBFRVX010001658.1:0-412 GCF_041475345.1 Vibrio sp. 10N.222.48.A3
GTATATGGCAAGGTTACTTTACAACTATAACTTATCAATTTATTCAAAAAGTGCATATTTTTCAGATAATTATTCTCAAATGGAAATATCAGTTATGTGACGAGCAGAAGCATTTTCTCTTGTGATGGTAAGTACACTGATTTTTATAAAATGATAATAAAAAACCTGCAAATACAACTAACGTTAACTTTAAATTATCTTGTTTTATAAGCGGAGAATTAAAATGAAAATATGGTCTGTATCCTTTCTTGCAACTGCAGTAGCTGTCGCTCTAAGCAGTAATGCGATAGCTTGTACTGGGCTTATTGTTGGTAAAGAAGCGTCGAGCGACGGTAGCATTATGATTGCTCGTAATGAAGATTTTAGCGTTAACAACTGGAACAAATACCTAAAGTATCGACCTGCGCAAGAT
>NZ_JBFRVX010001659.1:0-385 GCF_041475345.1 Vibrio sp. 10N.222.48.A3
ATTTAACATACTGTTTTTAATAAACCTCCGTTAACCCTTGTCTCATATGAATAAAGCGTCATTTCGATTTATTTTGTTACACAAAATTAACCTTGGAAAATATTTAAAATAATTCGTAACTCTGTGATATCCGCACGGGATACGTGGACAATCTGAAATGTGTATCGAAGAATCCCTTAAAAAATAAGCCCGCCACGCTAAAAAGAACAAAATAGAAAGGTATTAAACACAACTTACAAACCAACAAAAAACAACCCATTAACAATTTTGAGTTTATTTACCGAAAATGGAAAAAGAGATTCCAATCACATTTTTATTGGTTATAATCCGCGCTCTTTTGCGTTGTCTGTTGATAAACGCAAACTAATTTTGAAGAAACAATCAC
>NZ_JBFRVX010001660.1:0-715 GCF_041475345.1 Vibrio sp. 10N.222.48.A3
ATTTCAATTCACTCGTGAACAAGCTAGCCACTTTGCTAAAAAAGTAGCCGCTGACTTCAACCCAATTCACGATGAAGACAACAAACGCTTCTGCGTGCCTGGCGATCTTTTGTTTGCAGTACTTCTGCAAAAAGAAGGCATCAGCCAAAAAATGCGTTTTGATTTTTCAGGTATGGTGGGTAACGGTATTGCGCTAAGCGTTGACAACAAGTGTGAGAAAGAAAGCTCACTGGTTGACGAGAAAGGCAAAGAGTACCTACACATGTCTTGTGAAGGTGAAAAGAGCCACGATCAAGCATTCATCGAACACGTAGTAACAAACTACGTTAAGTTCTCAGGCATGAACTTCCCACACATCATGGTTCCTCTTATGGAAGAACAACAAATGATGATCAACTGCCAACGTCCTCTTGTGATTTACGAGAGCATGGAAGTTGAATTTACTCGCCTAGACCTATCTCACCCAGAAGTTGAATTCTCTGGTGCGACTTTTGATGTTGAAGGCAAGCGTGGCATCGTGACACTGAACTTTGATTTCAAAGAAGACGGTGAAGTAGTCGGTAAAGGCGTAAAGCGCATGGTAGCAAGTGGTCTTAAGCCATACGACCAAGCTTCTGTAGACGACCTAGTAAACCGCTTCAACGAACGTAAAGAGATGTTTCTAGCTCAGTTCGCAGCTGCCGCTTAATCAGCACTCTTATTTACATCACTTGAT
>NZ_JBFRVX010001661.1:0-523 GCF_041475345.1 Vibrio sp. 10N.222.48.A3
GCAGACAGAACGTGCTCTGGTGTCGTTTCAAAGGTGTTCTTAATCATCTTGAACAATGATTTTTCTTGCTTAACGCCATCGATAGTCCAGTCAGCGTTAAAGATCTTGTGACGACAGTGCTCTGAGTTCGCTTGTGCAAACATCATTAGTTCGATGTCAGTCGGGTTACGACCTAGCTTCTCGGTGAAGCTTTCAAGAAGGTAATCGATCTCATCTTCTGCAAGTGCAAGACCTAGGGTAACGTTTGCTTTTTCAAGCGCTTTACGTCCGCCAGTTAATAGGTCAACTTCCGCATAAGGAGCAGGCTCAGCCACGGTAAATAGTGCCGCCGCTGATTCGAAGTCAGTGAAAACCACTTCCATCATACGGTCGTGCAGGATTGCTTTCAGCTCAACAAGTTGAAGCTCAGAAAGTTCGGCAGAGGTTTCAATGTAGAAAGCAGTACCGCGCTCTAGACGTGACACTTTAGCCAGTCCACAGTTGTGTGCGATATCTGTTGATTTTGAAGACCAAGGCGAGATAG
>NZ_JBFRVX010001662.1:0-509 GCF_041475345.1 Vibrio sp. 10N.222.48.A3
GCACAAGCGGTGATCAGTGCAGGCCCATTAGGTGAAGTATGGGTTGATGCTGAGGTGTTTGAGCGTCAAGCGCACTGGATCTCGTCAGGCAGCAATGCGGTGATGACTCTAGATGCCATTCCCGGCAAAGAGTGGTTAGGTAATGTCGATTACGTGTACCCAATCCTTGATCCAAAAACTCGAACCTTGCGTGTTCGTTTGAAGTTCTCCAACCCAAATGGCGAGCTTAAGCCAAATATGTTTGCCAATATTGCGCTGAAACCCATCAGTGATGAAGCTGTCCTTACTATCCCAAGATCTTCGGTGATTCACTCCGGTGGTATGACTCGAGTGGTGATGTCAGAAGGTTCTGGCAAGTATCGCTCTGCTCGTATTGAGGTTGGTCGTGAAGCTGGCGAAAAAATAGAAGTGCTTCAAGGGCTGGAGCAAGGTGAAAACATTGTCACTTCTGCGCACTTCATGTTGGATTCTGAATCGAGCCAATCTGCTGATCTGTCACGCATCAATAG
>NZ_JBFRVX010001663.1:0-423 GCF_041475345.1 Vibrio sp. 10N.222.48.A3
AACTAGAGTGAATCGAACCAATGCACGTAATCCGCCTAGCCCCTTCCCTTTTGTCTGCTTATCATTACCGATTACTTTTTGCTCGATTTCTCAATTGCTCAATGTTTGCATCAAAAAGATCACAAGAGTTGGGAATAGTGAACGACGAAATCCGATCTTCTTTTAATTGCATTCGAGTACAACTCTACGAATAAATGAACTGTAACGTCGCTTAGATAGCCTTCACTCATTGTTTTAGTATCTTGTAGCACGTTATTTCAATGTAGACTTAGAACGCGATACAGCTAAGTTTAGGCGCTAACATTAGATATAGGGACGACGTTTAGTTGAAGTAAGCTGCCGAATATATAGAACTAACCAAAGCTTAAGTTCAAATAGCAGGCACAAAAAAGCCGAGCATTATGCTCTAATGCCGTTCGGATA
>NZ_JBFRVX010001664.1:0-428 GCF_041475345.1 Vibrio sp. 10N.222.48.A3
ATGGTAGGTTACCGAAGATCGCTCCACCAGCTTCTGCCATGAATGGAATATCAAGTAGATCGCCTTGACCTAAACGTAGTAGAAGCGCCGCAATCGGAAGTGTTGCGATAGGTAGCATTAATGCCTTACCTAGCTTCTGTGCATATCCTAGAATATTCACCAGTTGTTTCCCCCTATAGGATTTTTTAGAATTCATTTGAGAAACTTATTTTAGTCGCTCAATTTAGTCCTATTCAGTGTATTCAATTAATTTTGCCCCGCAAATTAAAACCTTACCATTTGTGATCCTAATCACCAGTTTTTACCAAATCCAGAGGTTTTTGCTAGCGAGATCATAAAACTTATTTTATCATTCAAAAAAATGAGCGTTTATAGATAAAATTCAAATCTAATCATTAGGCAAAAACATGATATTCCTAACTTTAGAT
>NZ_JBFRVX010001665.1:0-708 GCF_041475345.1 Vibrio sp. 10N.222.48.A3
CTGTGTTTCAAAAGAGGGGAAAAATATCAATTAAGGGGGAGATTTGAACGGGGTGACTAACTTATTCACAGTACTTAGCCTCTACTTTTAGAGAGGTACTTACGGAACCATCTAATAGGTGGTTATAAGCCAAGTAAGTCATAGTGCGGGCTTTTGTATTGTAAGTGAGTACATCAACGGTTCTTCCTGTATTTATATTGTCATCAACATCAATACCAACAAATTTCTTACAAGCGAGAATTTTGTTATATTTATGGCTAATCGCTAGTGCCTTTTTTATATTGGCGTTATTCTTTTCACTCCAGTCGTGATAAAGACTTTCTTGTGCCTGCCGAGCCTCTTGTTTTAAGGCTTTTCGGACTGGCTCGGTCACTTCTAACGCATCAATAAACGCCTCAATGTCATCGCGGATACCATCATTGTTTTCATCAGTACCAGTAAGAAAGTCACTGCGGTCAAGCATGGGTTCAAAGCGCTCATATAGCAGCCTAAACTGACCATCGATTGTCGGTTGTGCCTTTAATTCTGCGACTAGTTCAGGTGTTTTATCTATGTGAGATATGACACTCGGTTGTTCCACTGCAGTCGCCTTTGGCTCATTCGATTCTTTGCACCCCACGATTATCATCACGGCTAATGCGCAGACTAACCCATTTTTCATTTCTGTACCCCCTAGTATTTCAAATAGTTACCAGAGAATACGGACAA
>NZ_JBFRVX010001666.1:0-249 GCF_041475345.1 Vibrio sp. 10N.222.48.A3
TGTTATTGGCCATACAAGATAGTCAGAAGATCTTTCGCTCTCGCTTGATGCTTAGCGGTCGTTTCAACGTTTCTCTCTTCTTTTTTCGCATAGGCGTAATCTTCTCGCATCTGTTTCACAGTCGTAGCTCTATCACATACGCCAATACTCACCCCTTTTCCTTTATTTCCTTCCTCCAAGATCAAAGAGTCGGTATAACCAAACTCATTAAGTAAAATCTCATGCACTTTAACCGCTCGAACGCTCGAA
>NZ_JBFRVX010001667.1:0-213 GCF_041475345.1 Vibrio sp. 10N.222.48.A3
GCTATTTCTTGATGCTTAGCGGTCGTTTCAACGTTTCTCTCTTCTTTTTTCGCGTAGGCGTAATCTTCTCGCATCTGTTTTACCGTCGTCACTCTGTCACATACGCTAATGCTCACCCCTTTTCCTTTCTGGCTTTCCTCCAAGATCAAAGAGTCGGTATAACCAAACTCCTTAAGTAAAATCTCATGCACTTTGACCGCTCGAACGCTCGAA
>NZ_JBFRVX010001668.1:0-796 GCF_041475345.1 Vibrio sp. 10N.222.48.A3
GTGCAATACCTAGGCCCATTTGACGAGCAAGTTTGTCTTGTGGGCGAATACCAGCAGAGAATACGATGAAATCAGTTTCTAGCTCAGTTCCGTCTGCAAAACGCATCACGTTACGAGCTTCAGTGCCTTCAGGAGCAATTTCTAGCGTGTTTTTGCTTGTATGAACGTTTACGCCCATACGTTCGATTTTTTGACGAAGTTGGTTACCGCCCGCTTGGTCAAGTTGCTCAGCCATTAGCTTAGGAGCGAACTCAACAACGTGTGTGGTTACGCCAAGTGCTTTCAGTGCGCCCGCCGCTTCAAGGCCAAGTAAGCCACCACCGACAACAACACCAGACTTTGAGTTCTTCGCGGTTGCTTCAATCGCTTTCAAATCTTCGATTGTACGGTAAACGAAACAGTCTTTACCTTCGTGACCTTTGATTGGCGGAACGAATGGGAAAGAACCAGTTGCAAGAACAAGTTTGTCGTATTGAATTTCACGACCTGTGCTTGAGTAAACAGTCTTTTTCTCACGGTTAACGTTAATTGCACGTTCGCCGATCAGCATGTTGATGCCGTGTTTCTCGTAGAAGCCTTCTTTAACTAAAGAAAGTTCGTCCGCAGTATGGTGTGAAAAATAAGAAGAAAGGTGTACACGGTCATAGGCTACGCGAGGCTCTTCACAGAACACCGTGATGTCCATGTTAGCGACATCTGTCTTCTCGACTAAATCTTCGATATAGCGATGGCCTACCATCCCGTTACCGATTACGACTAGCTTCATCTTGCTCATAAGAATTCCTGAAGGTTATAT
>NZ_JBFRVX010001669.1:0-358 GCF_041475345.1 Vibrio sp. 10N.222.48.A3
GGATAGGGTGTCATGTTTAGTTGAGATTGGTGATTGCTGAGAGATCAGCGTGCAACGGAGCCTCCGTTACTAACAAGTCATTCAAGCAGACGCTGTAACCTATGGCATTTTTGGTTTGAAGTTTTGTGGGCTTTGTAGGTGCGGCGTTTGCGCTACTTAGCTCTGCGTTAGCTTAAACATGGAAGTGAGCATGAAAATATTTAGTTTTTTATTTAATACAAACCAAAGTGAAATCGGATATGTAGTGAAATCATATCTATTGCATGCTTGTGTGACTTTTCCTTTAGTATTCGCTGCGTCATACGTTTGGGGTTCTGAACTTGTTGCTCCGGATGATAGACAGGAATCGTCATTATTG
>NZ_JBFRVX010001670.1:0-371 GCF_041475345.1 Vibrio sp. 10N.222.48.A3
TTTCATCACTACTTTGAGGAAGAATAAAATCCTTTTTGATGGTTATTACTCGGAAATAGACAAGTTTTGTAATGAATTATCCGATTTATTGGAAAAGTTAGTAGCTTGCAATCCATCTGATTCAAAATCTATGAAAAGTCACGGTACGGTTATTTATCACCGATTAACAGACTTCTCGTCAATCCTTAAAGGTAACTTAGACTTACTGAAAGAAAAACAGGTGGTGTAAGTATAAACTGCTAACAAACAATTTAAGAGTGATTCCCCACGCTTGGCATTTTGGGTTTGGGTTTAGTTCAGTGTTTACGGCGTCCAAATTGAGTTTTGTGGTGGCGTTGCTCACCACTTAACGCGGCTACATGGATTCCCCC
>NZ_JBFRVX010001671.1:0-318 GCF_041475345.1 Vibrio sp. 10N.222.48.A3
TGTAAAGGACACCGCTCACGGAACAAGTGATGTGCGCTAACTAGGATTGTTAGCTTTCAGGATGATTGGACACCGCTAGGACGGCGAAGTAAAGGAAAGAGCTGAAGGATTACAGCCACTATTATGGATGATGCATGGAGCATTTATTAGTAGCCGGACTGCTGCGAGTAAGACCCTAGCCCTGACACTTCGGTGTCGGGGCTTTTCTTTATCTGAGGCTTTTCTTCTCTCTAGGGGGCTCTTTAATTCAGGAGCTTTTATCTAAGATCGCGACATCTGCTTTTCTGCTAATGGTCAACACAAGGAGTGTTTTATGAC
>NZ_JBFRVX010001672.1:0-331 GCF_041475345.1 Vibrio sp. 10N.222.48.A3
ACTTTGAATAACAGCGTCTGCCATATCCGCCTGAAGTTCACGGCGTAACTTTTGACGTTCGCCTTCTAGCTCAGCTCTACCTTGCTCTAAGATGCGTGCTTTTTCTTGCTCACCTTCTTGGTGAGCTAGGGTGATGATTTCGTTGCGGCGTTTTTTGCCTTGCTCAATCAGTTCGGTCACATTTTTTTTCGCATCTGCGACGAGTTGTGCGCCATTTGATTTTGCTAGTTCTAGCTCTTTCGCTGCATTCTCTGAGTGGCGTAAACCATCAGCGATTTCTTTTTGGCGCTCGTCTAACATCGCGGTGAGAGGGGGCCATACATATTTCATG
>NZ_JBFRVX010001673.1:0-794 GCF_041475345.1 Vibrio sp. 10N.222.48.A3
CTTCATCACGGTGAAGCTCGATTTTAGGGAAAGCAATGTTCTTACAGCCTTCAACCAAAATCAGATCAAGTGTGTTGGTATCAAAACGAGTCAACAGGTAATCAAAATCGGCTTCTGCTTCTGGAGTCTCAGTCATCATCACATGACGGTTACGCGAAGCTATCAGCATTTGATTTGCGCCCGCTTTGCGTAAACGGTAGCTGTCTTTGCCCGGCTTATCGACATCAAAATCGTGGTGAGCATGTTTTAGCACACCAACTTTTAAACCCGACTCTGTCAATAAAGGAAGCAGAGCTTCTAATACGGTTGTTTTGCCTGTGCCACTGTAAGCAGCAAACCCCAATAGAGGAAGGTTAGGGCGTTGTTTAGAATCTTTCATTATTGAAGCGTTCCGAATTGGGTGAGTTCTTCTGGCGTGTTTAGATTCACAAAGCAGTTAGGAGAATCGCTAAAATCGACATATTCCGTGACACACTCTTTGTACAGCAAGATAATTTTACGATCACCACGTTCCAAAAACGCTTCCAGCTTTGGCAGAACACGTTTGTGGAATAGGGTGAATACTGGTTGCTTAAATTCGCCATCATGCGCGACAAGAATGTCGCTGTCTTCTTTTACTGCTGCACAAAAACGTTCAACAAGGTCATCACTAATCTGTGGGCTGTCGCAAGGGACAAAGCCGACCCAATCTGTGCTCGCGTTTTTAAGGCCAGCATGAATGCCGCCCAATGGGCCTGGATAGTCAGGGAAAGAATCGGAAACAACCGGTGCAAATGCTTGGTAACTGTCTAAGT
>NZ_JBFRVX010001674.1:0-685 GCF_041475345.1 Vibrio sp. 10N.222.48.A3
ACCACGTCTAGCTTACTATCTCGATTAGTTTGCAACCCCAAATACCAAGCAGGTTTGCCAATAATATGACTTAACTCTTCGAGGCGATGAATACCCCCGAGCTCATCAAGTGGCACAGCAAACGTCACACCGTTCACATCAAAATACAGCACTTGAAAATCTTCAGTTCTAGCCGTCGTTTCCCATGATGTAAACTGACCGGCTCCACCAGCTTGAGTTTCAAGTTCGGTAAATGGCTCAATTTGAGGAGATTCAAGATCGGGTTCAGTAGCCTTAACTTCTACTTGCTCCGTCTCCAGCGATTCAGCTTGTAACTCTTCAATTTGCTGCGATTCAACAGGTGGCTCTACAGCAATTGATAAATCAGGTTCTGGAAGATCCCAATCTTGAATTTCAGGATCTACAGACACTTGAACAGACTCTACTGCAGCGTCAAACATTTGCATGTCTGCCTGCTGAGCAATTTGCTGTGTGTTCCGATCCATCAACTCATCTAGATTCAGCTCATCGACAACATTAGTCGCTTCTAAACGACTCAGAAGTTTCTGAACATCCTCAAGATTCGGCACTTCAAATTCTGCAGCGCGTATTTCGGCGTAGCTTGAATAATGACTTGTCGTTAATTGTGGCTCTGGCTCTGGCTCTGGCTCTGGCTCTGGCTCTGGCTCTGGCTCTGGCTCTGGCT
>NZ_JBFRVX010001675.1:0-613 GCF_041475345.1 Vibrio sp. 10N.222.48.A3
CTCATAACTTAATTGAAGGTTTTTTAAATCTTCATCTTGGAACTTATAAGCGCCAGTCAATGTAAATTTACCTTGTTGAACCGTTTCACCAGCTAATGCTATTTTTTCGCCGTTAACTTTTGTGAGAGAACTACTTGAGCTGTCTGTATAGTTTTGGAATTCATGACGGTAACGAAGAGCCGTTGTTAGGCCGAAGTCGGCTTTATACCCAACACGAAACTGTGGTTTAAGTGTCATTTTTTCATCGCCAAACGTAATAGGCATACCTGGCTGCAAATACCATTTGTCATCTAACGCATAACGAACCCCCCAATCAAATTCAGAATCTCCGCGCTCCAATTGGTTGTATATATCGCCTTCTGCATTTGGAGCAAATTTTTGTTCAACGCTAAAATATAGCTTTGTCTCATCTGCTATTTTCGTGCTTCCACCAATTTTAATACGATGCGCGTATTTATCGTCTTCATGCTTATGTTCTGCGCGGTAATCAAGAGTTGCGCCAGTCGCTGTGCCTGCAAGAAGAGTTGTAGCGATAATTGCAGCAATTTTTGTAACAGAGTTCATACCTTTGTCTCACTATTATTTTTTATTTTGGATACATCCAATATATCCG
>NZ_JBFRVX010001676.1:0-223 GCF_041475345.1 Vibrio sp. 10N.222.48.A3
CAAACAGGTACAGGTAAAACTGCGAGCTTTGTTCTCCCTATCTTAGAAATGCTAAGTAAAGGTGAAACACAACGTAAAAAACGTATTCGTGCTGTTATTCTGACACCAACTCGCGAGCTTGCGATTCAGGTTGAGCAGAACATTACTAAGTACGCGAAGTTCCTAAACCTAACATCACTAGCGATGTACGGTGGCGTATCTTACCAACACCAGAAAGACCGCT
>NZ_JBFRVX010001677.1:0-378 GCF_041475345.1 Vibrio sp. 10N.222.48.A3
CCGATCAACAGATAGACAGACAAAAAGCGAGCATTGAGCTCGCTTTTTTTATGCCTAACGATCTTCGAAGATCACCGGGAGGAAACGATTATTTTACCTCAGCTGAGGATGACTATTTTTACAGACATAGAGGCAGTTAAATTTCGAAATTGAGATCGCTATCTCATTGGCTTAGTTGAAGTTTTGTGGGGTTGAGCTATCTTTATATTACTGCCTTAGTGGAGGTGAAGTATTATGATTTGGGATACTCTCGAACGTGTAAATAAACTTCGCAAGGAAGCAATGGAAGATCCAGAGTTTTTGGATTCAGCAAAAATGCATGAGGAATGGCTTTTAAGCGAAACTCATAATCAATCGAACCAAGGAGCTCAAGAGAAG
>NZ_JBFRVX010001678.1:0-250 GCF_041475345.1 Vibrio sp. 10N.222.48.A3
GCTTAGCCAGCGGATGAGAGGCTCTCATCAAACACACGGACTTATCCTCTCCGAGCTTGATACTTGAGACATGATCTGGCTTTTTGGGGAACATACTCGACGCCAAGTGAATACCTGATTCATTAAGCGTTTCAAGGAAGTTAGGCTGCCACAAACGATAAGCCAAGTTGATATGGGGCGCGTCCTTCGACACCTCGGACACAATAATGGGCAAGATATACTGAGCAACATAATCACTCGAAGCCAACAC
>NZ_JBFRVX010001679.1:0-552 GCF_041475345.1 Vibrio sp. 10N.222.48.A3
CTCACCGACCCCTTCAAAGCTTCCAGTCGAAAGACTTAACAAGGGGACATTTCTATTGGGGACAAATAAGGACATTTTAAAATGGGATTGACAGGTTGTACGTAAAATGTGAGGAGTTTCAGTACCTTAGTCCTTACGGATTTTGCACACCACGCCGGATTAAGTCCTTAATGTTGTTGGTTTTATGGATTTTGACTGCACGTTTATGCACGTTGCGTTCAATATTGTTGGCTATACTTGGTTTTCGTGTCTCTGATTTTTACGCTGACGTGTTGCCGTTTCCAGAGACTTTCTACTACAAACACACTTTATGAGGAGGAAAAAAACTTTGCACGCTTGTCTTAATTTTTGAAGGAGATCACATGCTCACGCCACACTTTGCGGATCTCGTGCATCATCACTTTGATGGTATCCACGACGCCGCGGCCTTTTTTCATGTTCAACCGATCACGGTCCAGCGTTGGCTCTCAGGTGAAGTCCCTGTGAACCCGATGGCCGAAAAATTGATGAACATCCACGCTCGCGGTTATTTGCCTTTAGACCATCGTTGGA
>NZ_JBFRVX010001680.1:0-667 GCF_041475345.1 Vibrio sp. 10N.222.48.A3
GAGTGTAGCCTTTAGATATATCCACTTCTCGAACTTGACCTGCCCATTCAAAAATATCTTGGAATAGATGGTGATGTAGACATTTGAGGTGATTGAAGTCTAAATGCTTGATTTCAGAAACATTACTTTTGTATGAAAGGTACCTATAACTCGTAAACTCAACTTCGGCTTTTTCAAGTTCATCCGAGTCAAGTATATTCAATCTGTTAATTAAAACATCAGAATTTGAGTAACAGTATTTGTCCTGATCAGCACCATATTTATCTCGCATACTTGCGTTTTAAATCTTCAATGGTTTGAACGTTCGATTTCTTATTTATCGTCATGCCTTCATAACCCAAACTGGTTTTGAAGTTCTTTAAGCTAGGGGTAAATGTAGCTTTTTGGCGCTTCGGATTTGAGACATTGGCCATATCAATGTTCCTCTTGTTGGTTGCATTAATTGTACATGACTAATCAGCTAATGTCATGAAGTAGCGATTTTCGCAAAGCCAAGTGAGCCGCGCAGCAGCATTCTATTCTAGTAATGTCACTGGCAAAGTTTTATCCAGAGGCTTCATTGGCCTAAAGTTTTACCCGTGGCACTTGTCTCTCAAAGTGCCAGCTAGCTCAGAGCTGCCCCAAAAACGTCACAATCTGAATTTTAACACGTGGCATTTTCTAGCTC
>NZ_JBFRVX010001681.1:0-797 GCF_041475345.1 Vibrio sp. 10N.222.48.A3
TATTGACTCTGTCACATTAATAAACCACCAACATGGTATAGAACTTCAAATAATCAATGGATTTGGTGCTGTTATTAATAAGTATATCGTAAATAACAGTCCATTCTCTTTTATTTGTGGTTATCAGAATTATGATGAACTGATCAACCAACATCCGTTCTTTTCCCGCAGTGCTAAATTATTCCCTTTTCCAAACCGTTTAAACTTAGGTCGTTACAGTTTCGATAACCAAAACCATCAACTCCCAGCTAACTTTCCATGGTCTGATCACGCCGTACACGGCCTGCTCTACAACCAACCTTTTTCAATCACAAACAGCGTAACCACTGAAGAATCCGCCAGTGTGACGTTGCAGTATCAAACGTCATCTTTGCATCCTGCTTTCCCGTTTGCGTTCAACCTTGAAGTCACCTTCACTATCGATACCACGGGTAAACTCACTTCCTCAACGACCGTCTCTAATTTGGGTGATTCCGCCTTCCCATTCGGAGATGCTTGGCACCCTTATTTTTCACTCGGTACTGAGCTAGCACAATGTGGACTCGCTATGTCGCCTTGCTCTGAGGTCATACACGAAAACGACCTACCCAATGGTGAAAAACACGCTTTTGACCGTTTGTCTTTGGACGATTCACTCACCAATCAAAGCTTAAATCACTGCTTTGAATTTGATTCCAAGACAACCAACCAACTTGCGTTTACGCGCTCAGATTCGTCTGCCGCAATTCGCTACCAACAAGATGAAAGCTACCCATTCGTTCAGCTTTACACGCCAACGAGCGAGCAAAGTATTGCAA
>NZ_JBFRVX010001682.1:0-532 GCF_041475345.1 Vibrio sp. 10N.222.48.A3
ATCTACACCGCCGGACATACCGACAATTACTTTCTTTTCGCTGTTTCCAGAGCTGATATCTGACATGTCTAAACACCGTTACTATTACTTGGTCGCAGATTCTAACAGAAAGAGAAACACCGTGACAGATCCGAGACCGGAATCACAGTTTCATTTGCACAAATAATGCGCTGACTTCGTTAGAGAATCGCATGAACGCGAGGAGACTCGCTAGGATGTCAGATCTATATGTGGCATAGTCGCTCAAAATCCAAGAGCTGAGATAAAAAATGTCTGAACAAAATGAGTTTATGCAAGAAGAACAGTTGATCGAGATTATCGAGAACCAACTTGAAGATGGGCAACCAGTAAAAGTTAAAGAGACGCTAATGCGTTTAATGATGACAGGTACACCTCGTGAAGAGGCAATTGTAGCGATGGCATGTGCACTGGCAATTGAAGTATTTGATGTAATGAAAAACGGCGCAGAGTTTAATCAAAAACGTTACGCCGAGCATTTGGGCATGCTGCCTGATCTTAGCTTTATGGAAGG
>NZ_JBFRVX010001683.1:0-247 GCF_041475345.1 Vibrio sp. 10N.222.48.A3
TAGTGAAAGGGTTGATGTATCTGAGTTAAATAAAATTTAAGATTGTGTCTTGAGCGCATTTAACGACAAATTTGAAGAACTAAAAAGATAAGGAATTAAGGTGGAATACCTAAATGTAATGCTAGCGAAAAAACACAAATTGATTTAAGGGCGGCCGAGTTCCCCCCGAACTCGACCTGTTCCAGACGCGTAAGCAAAGGCGTTTGGTTTCTGGCTTACTGATAAATTAACCAATTTCAGTTTGTTG
>NZ_JBFRVX010001684.1:0-497 GCF_041475345.1 Vibrio sp. 10N.222.48.A3
ACCTGGTGACTTGCTGTTGGGAAGTAGTTCTCAACCAGCTTATCACGGTGGTGCGAATCCAATCGGCCAAGCGGCGTATCGATAATAATTGGCAATTTACGGCCTGATGTTTTACCTAGCGCTTCAAGGATAGAAATAGCGTAAATTTGCTTTTCACCAGCTGACATCGCTTTACGATTGATCTTAATACCGTGCTCGTCGATTAACTCAACATCAAATGTTACTGGATTAATCGTAGCTGAGATTTTTAAATCTTCTTTTCGTGCAAGATTTTTATATGAAGCCACAAATTCGGATTCAAGTTGTTTTACGCGAGCTTTAGTTAACTGCTCTGAAAACCTATCTAGAAGTAGCATTGCATTTTGGGCATTTGCGACGCTACTGTCTTTATTTGCCTGCTCTCTATTTTTGTCATGAAGCTTTTGAATTTGTCTCGCTGTTTCAAGCGCTAGTCGAAGCTCTCGTTTCGCATTTTCTAATAAGTCATGGTACTTAAT
>NZ_JBFRVX010001685.1:0-624 GCF_041475345.1 Vibrio sp. 10N.222.48.A3
GAATTACCCAACCAACGCTGATTCGAAGATAAATCGAGTGCGTATCATAAACAACAGGTGTGCTACATATCGCTCTTCGAAGTTTAGCTACAATCGAAGAGACATGTTGATCATCAATGATGCGTGGTAACAAAACTAAGAACTCATCACCACCGATTCTCGCAACGATATCTGAACCACGTAGTTCACTCTTAATGCGATTAGCACACTCAATAAGCACTTGATCGCCAGCCGCATGACCAAAAGTGTCATTGATCGCTTTAAAGCCATCCAGATCGATATTTACCACAGCAAAGGTTCTTGCTCTCTGCTTTTGGGTGACTTTGAACGCCTGCTTTAGGCTGTACATAAAGTATCGACGATTAGGTAACATGGTGAGTTCATCATGCATAGAGCGGCTATCTGCAATTCGGTACAGGCGATAAATAGTAAAGAAGGCAAACGCCAGCACTACCATTATGGAGTAACCCACCAGCCTTACCGCTTGAATTCGATACCAAGGTTCATCCATCAATACATGTTCGTTACCAGAAAGAGCAAGGTACCAACCACCATGTGGGAAACTCACCTGTTCAGTGGCAAACGCATTGTCGAACACACCTTGAGTGCCATAAAAGACTGCAC
>NZ_JBFRVX010001686.1:0-317 GCF_041475345.1 Vibrio sp. 10N.222.48.A3
TCACTCGAAGCCAACACCCCAGTTGAAACAACACTCCCCCCTCCTTTTTCACTTGTTTCATATTTAGCAAAGTACCACTGATTATCAACACCCTGAACGTATAGGTGACCATCATGGTCTTGGTACCAAAACATATATTGAGACCCCATTAAGCGCAGTTCTTTTGTACTGCCATCAATAAAGGTCATTGTGTGCCAAGTTGGCGCAGGTAAAGTAGTCGCTTGTACAGAGCAAACAGCAATGAGTGCTGTAATAAATGTACAAATTAATTTTGTCCTCATTAGGATAATCTCGTTATTTGAATTTCTCTGAAAGAG
>NZ_JBFRVX010001687.1:0-210 GCF_041475345.1 Vibrio sp. 10N.222.48.A3
TTAAGGGCATTTATAGTAGTCGTGAGTTATTAATTACTATGGCCAAGCGAGATATCCAAAATAGATACCTAGGCTCTCTATTTGGTGGTGTTTGGGCATTTATTCAACCACTTGTTACGATTATGGTTATATGGTTCGTTTTCCAAGTTGGCTTTAAGGCGCAGCCTACATCCAATGGAGTTCCATTTACACTTTGGCTTGTCTCAGCTA
>NZ_JBFRVX010001688.1:0-328 GCF_041475345.1 Vibrio sp. 10N.222.48.A3
CATAAGATGGTTCTCGGTAAACGGATCTCTTGAATCACTAAATTGATGTGGGGAGCTAAGTCATTGCTGGGTTGGAATAGGCTGGCTGCGCTGTCAGCTAAACTAATGTTCATTGGCCCTACAGTAATGGAGAACAGTGCAACGAAGACTAGGGTTGCACCTAGGCCTAACATCGATGTTTTCAGTGGGACGGATCGTAGCAACATAAGGGGCCTCAATGTCTATCATCCGCTTCAATGCTCATCACGACTCTGCGAAAAGCGAGGCGGTGATGAGCATTGAGCAAGCAACAGTAAAAATAGGGTGGTTGAGCTATAGCGGGTAGATA
>NZ_JBFRVX010001689.1:0-698 GCF_041475345.1 Vibrio sp. 10N.222.48.A3
TTGAACTCAACGTCTTTAACCAAATCAGCAACGTCCACTAGCTCTAGTGGGTTACGTAGATCTGGCTTATCAGAACCGAAACGACGAATCGCTTCAGAGAAAGGCATTACTGGGAATTGACCTAGTTCAACATCTAGAAGTTCTTTCCACATATCGTGAACAAGCTTCTCAGTCACGTTACGCACTTCTTGAGAAGTCATGAAAGATGTTTCGATATCGATTTGAGTAAATTCAGGCTGACGGTCAGCACGTAAATCTTCATCACGGAAACATTTAACGATTTGGTAGTAACGGTCAAAACCAGACATCATCAGCAGTTGCTTGAACAGCTGAGGAGATTGAGGAAGTGCGTAGAAGCTACCTTTGTGAACACGGCTTGGTACCAGGTAGTCACGAGCGCCTTCAGGTGTCGCTTTCGTTAGTACTGGCGTTTCGATGTCTAGGAATAGGTTCTCGTCTAAGAAACGACGAACGAAGCTAGAAGCACGTGCACGAAGCTTGATACGGTCGCTCATTTCTGGGCGACGAAGATCGATGTAACGGTACTTAAGACGCTGCTCTTCAGAGTTCGTTTGGTTGAAGTCTAGTGGAAGCGCTTCTGAACGGTTGATGATCTCAAGGCCAGTTGCGTAAAGCTCAACTTCACCCGTCGCCATATCTTTATTTACTTGGCTGTCCGGACGAACGCGTACTTCACC
>NZ_JBFRVX010001690.1:0-1161 GCF_041475345.1 Vibrio sp. 10N.222.48.A3
CCATATGATTCATCACCTTACGTTTGCTCCCTAAACCGGAAACAAAATAGATGAAGCGCTGTTTGTCGAACACTTGTTTTTCAATTATCTTTAACCATAGTTTCTATACGTCATTGATGAAAGGAAGCATTTTTCACAATCCATTCTTTAGCGGGTTTGATACATGCCGTGACCTCATAGTAAATGCAGTTCTTGGTGTCGAAAATTTGAGTTAGGTCACTGTTTATTTATGGTATTTATAAGACCGTCATTACTCACCTCAACGTAAAGGGTTAGCACCACGTGACAACGAAGATTTTGCTTAATTGCGACATGGGAGAAAGTTTCGGCAATTGGAAGATGGGCGATGACGAGTCGGTCATGGAATGGGTCGATATGGCAAACATCGCTTGTGGCTTTCACGCGTCTGATCCGCACGTTATGTCTAAGACCATAAAACTGGCGCAGTACTATCACACCCAAATTGGTGCCCACCCTGGTTATCAAGATTTAGTTGGGTTTGGTCGCCGTTCTATTCCTCATACCATGGACGAGATCAGTGAGCTAGTTTGTTATCAAGTCGGTGCACTACAAGCGCTGTGCCGCTATCACCACACCTCTGTTGGCTATGTGAAACCTCATGGCGCCCTTTACAACGATATGATGGCGAACATTGATGTGTTTAATGCCGTTGCCCAAGCCGTCGCTGAATTTAACATCCCCTTGATGATTCTCTCTTCATCAGACAATCAACAGTATCTAGATATTGCTGACGATCATGACTTACCCCTCTTGTTTGAAGCGTTTGCCGACCGTGCATACTTGAATAATGGGCAGTTATCGCCGCGAACTCAAAAAGGCTCGGTTTACGTCAACCAAGACGACATCTACAACCAAGTCATGCAAATCATTAACTACGGTTCAGTCACGACCATTGAAGGTGAAAGACTGCCTATTGAAGCCGATACCATTTGTGTTCATGGTGATAACCCCCAATCCATCGCATTAATTAGAAAAATCAGACAAGACCTCAACGCTTTTAACTAATATGAAGCGTGTGATTGGTATGACGCATGGCCTTATCGCTCGCCTTACGAGCACCTAACCAATTGCTCGTAAGGTCTAATTGCTTTGTATTGGTTTGGACACGGAAGTTAGAAACGCCAAATAAGCAAATAAGCA
>NZ_JBFRVX010001691.1:0-479 GCF_041475345.1 Vibrio sp. 10N.222.48.A3
ATCAAGATAATGTCTATCGGGTCATTACCTCTTTCTACAAAGCCAATGGCTTCTTCACCGTTGCTTGCGATGAAAACTTCATGGCCTTGCCGCGCAAGGATCAATTGAATCACCATCTGATTGGTTGGGTTGTCTTCAACAACTAACACTGAATAACGGGTTCTGGGAACTTGCGAGTATTTATCTTCTGCAGCATGATCTTGATTGTTCGTAACTCTCGTTAGAACTGGTAACCGCACTTCAAATTTCGAGCCTTTTCCTGGCTCACTCTCGACCGATATACGCCCGCGCATCAGTTCTACTAGTCGTTTTGTTATTGCTAAACCTAAGCCGGTGCCACCAAATCTACGTGTGATTGTGCTATCGGCTTGCACGAACGGACTGAATAATGACGAAAGTTGCTGTGAGCTGATGCCAATTCCGGTGTCTTCTACGCTAATACGGAATGAACTGTGCTGGTATGTAATAGAAACATGTAC
>NZ_JBFRVX010001692.1:0-378 GCF_041475345.1 Vibrio sp. 10N.222.48.A3
AAAGGTGTACTCACCCACCGTGCTAGTAGAGAAGCTAATCGTAAAGACCGGAACTTCTGGGTTAGCTCCGTCTTTCACAAAGCCGATGTACGCTCCAGTCGTATTTGGATCAGCTTTAAGCTCAACGACCAACCCATTCGATTTTAGCAAACCATTAGTATTAAATTGGTTCGGTTCAATGCGGAAACTGGTGACATTATCACTTTGATTGGTGAACTGAATAGTCTCAGTTTGACTCACCGGAGCATTGCTTGCTGCCGAGCCATCTGTAAGGTTAGATTCTGATAAAGTGACACTTGGAATGGTGTTGATGATTGGAATATCACCATCGGTGATGGTCAACTTCACGGTAGATGTCACTGGGTCTTTATCAAAGTC
>NZ_JBFRVX010001693.1:0-340 GCF_041475345.1 Vibrio sp. 10N.222.48.A3
GCGCGCCTAACGGCATGTGTATGCTGGCTAAAACAGTAGCTGAACTGACGGATGAGCACGCTGAATTATTAGAAGAAGCCAAGAAATCACTCAAAATAATGGAAGGCGAGTTCGCCAAACTGATTGCCGAAGCGCAAGAACTTGGTGAGATCAGCAAAGAACGCAAACCGACTCAACTTGCTCGCCACGTTCAGGTTCAAATTGCAGGGCTACGCACTTATGCAAAAACCTGCGATGACACAGAACTACTCAACTCAATGGTTGAAGACATCTTCAAGTACCACCCTTTTTAGCAACTGCGCGTATATAGGCTCAGATCTACAAAAAGACGCCCAAGTAT
>NZ_JBFRVX010001694.1:0-401 GCF_041475345.1 Vibrio sp. 10N.222.48.A3
CTCACAACCACCGTAGTAACGCTTACCAGGGTAGCCTTCAGCGTATTTGTTTGTAAGTTGAGAACCTTGAGCTTCCATTACACGTGGGCTTGTGTAGTTTTCTGAAGCGATAAGTTCGATGTGCTCTTCCTGACGAAGAGTTTCTTCTTGGATAGCTGCGAATAGGTCCGCATCGTAATCAGCAATGTTCATGTCACGCTTAAGCATCTGTATCTCCTGACTCAGATTGTACTGAAAGTTTCAAAAAAACCACACAACGACCGAAAGCAAACGTTTCCGTCACCGTTTTGATGTGACGCATTCTACATAATTTGATCTAGGTCATAAAGAGCTAATTGCAATTTTATCATGCAGTTTTTTCATAATCACAAATAAGATTCATCATGGTTATTGAGCTTATC
>NZ_JBFRVX010001695.1:0-1012 GCF_041475345.1 Vibrio sp. 10N.222.48.A3
GATTTGAGCATCGGGATTGGAATTGCAGCCGCTTCATCGACTAATAGCAAATCACAATCAGGCTTAGACTTAAGTAATTCATCTGGTGCTACGAATCTTAAACTTCCGCTTTGATAGCAAATGTAAGTAGCGTTGACCACTTCACAGTCTTCTAGGCGTTGACTCGCGTGGGAAAATACAGGCTCGATTGCTTTCACTGAAGGCGCTGTCACGATGATATTTAATCCATGACGCTCAACTAAAAGCTGAGCAGCGGCAATACCCAATGTAGAGCTTTTACCACGCCCTCTATCTGCCGTGAGAACTAAAGGACGTTTACGATGCCCAGACACCACTTTTTTAACCAACTCAACGGCCAGATTTTGCTGTTCAAATTTGTCCAAACTGTTTTCAAAGTCTTGCTTCAGAGGAAGTGCTTTAGTCGCTTGAACAACATCGTCTGTTTCGTTATGTTGTGAAACCGAAATGAGCTTATTGAAATTCTCCTTTAACCAACGTTGGCCAAAGCTCTCGTTATCTTCAGAGTCATCAACTTTTGGCGGCAACACCAACAACAGCCCACCACCGATTAACGAACCTAGTGCAGCGCTAAAACCATTCGCATCAAACTGCTCTCTAAAATCACAAACAAGAACTTGGGACTCACGACCAAGCAATTGTTGGCCTTTTTTGACTGGAGCATGAATCACTCCTTCAAACGGAGTTCCACCAATCTGGAAGATGCTCGGAGTGTACGAATTTTCAAGGAAGGTTAAAACAGCAGAGTTTTGCCAATCAAAGTCGCCATCAAAGACCACACCGTAACGGTGACCATTGTGTTGGGCAATATTAGAAAGTGTATGCAGAAAAGTATTGGTTGGGTTTGTCATAGTTAGCGTCCAGATTCATCTAAACACAGTTTATCACAGCCAAATAAAAAGCCGCATAAAGCGGCTTTAGAGGAGTAATGAAAGTCGTGACTTAGTCTAACTTAGATTGTACGAATGCTAGGATTTCTTCCATTGTTGTATCA
>NZ_JBFRVX010001696.1:0-372 GCF_041475345.1 Vibrio sp. 10N.222.48.A3
CTTGCACTGAAACAAACTAACGAATGGAATAGAACTATGAAAAACAAAAGAAAAAACCAGAAAGGCTTTACGCTGATTGAATTGATGATTGTGGTTGCGATCATTGGTGTGCTGTCTGCAATTGCAATTCCGGCTTATAAAGATTATGTATCTAAAAGTGAACTATCCTCTGGTTTAGCCACAATGAGAGCACTAATTACACCAGCAGAATTAATCCATCAAGAAAAGGGCGTGATCGTTCAAGCTACCGCTTTGGGCGATCTAGGAACAGCTACAGATGCAAATTCACTTGGTAAAATAACAGTTTCAGCTGACGACACACTGTTATTCACTTTTGGAGCAACTAGCTCAATAAGTGCAGCAACCTTAACA
>NZ_JBFRVX010001697.1:0-379 GCF_041475345.1 Vibrio sp. 10N.222.48.A3
TACTGTGATTGGTATAAGCAATGCTCCACTCGTATCTTGTGTTTGCACAGGGACACGAGACAGCGGATACAAAAAAGGCTCCTAAATAGGAGCCTTTTAAGCATAGAAGTGAATGAATACAAGTTAAAGTCTTTTAAAACAGCAAATTGTAGCCATCTTTCTTTGTGCTTATTAACCTTCGATGAGGTCGTCTTGGCTGTAGGTCTGTAAGAAGCGCTCTAGACGACCAATCGCGATTTCTAGATCTTCGATATGTGGCAGAGTCACGATGCGGAAGTGATCCGGTTTTGGCCAGTTGAAGCCAGTACCTTGAACCAATAGCACCTTCTCTTGCTTAAGGAAGTCGAGCACAAACTTCTGATCGTCTTTGATGTTGTAC
>NZ_JBFRVX010001698.1:0-553 GCF_041475345.1 Vibrio sp. 10N.222.48.A3
ACTTGTGCATTTGCAACCGTACTTCTAATCGGTTAGATATAATAAAAACGCCTTGCTCAAAGCAAGGCGTTTATTGATCCCAAACGGTTGTCAAAATGTTTAAGGTGCTAGAAGTCAGAACCTTAATTTAGGCTGTAGCTTCAGTAGAGGTCATGATCGTCTGCCAAGATTCGAGTGTTGGCGTCGCCATTAATTGGGCAAAGCTAATGTTTATCCCTGCATTTCTTAGTTGGCCTGTTAGGCGCATCATACTGATTGAATCCAAACCGAGTTCGATGAGGTTAACGTCCGGCTTTACCGATTCGACTGGAACACTTAATACCTGACTGATTATTTCTACCAGATCAATATTTGCTTCTTGCTTAGACAAAATAATTTCCTTTTCTTTCGGAAGTTTATCTTCTACTTCCAATATTTCACTCAAATTCGCTATACACGATATCACCACTTGATTGTTATATACAAATGATTATTATTAGCATTTACATGTATTGATAGGCGTCAATTGTGCTGAATCGATTTGGGTATCTTAATACTTCCAAGCGTTGGTCTT
>NZ_JBFRVX010001699.1:0-1746 GCF_041475345.1 Vibrio sp. 10N.222.48.A3
CACGATAGCTTGTCTTACATTCAAGAAGATCCAATCAACCGTAAATATCACCACGATACGATTACCTTCCCGTTGGTTTATGCTCACAGCGAAAACTACGTATTGTCTCTGTCTCACGATGAGGTGGTTTACGGTAAAGGCTCTATCCACAACAAGATGCCGGGTGATGAGTGGCAGCAAACGGCTAACCTACGCGCTTACATGGGTTACATGTATGCACAACCGGGTAAAAAGCTGAACTTCATGGGCGCTGAATTCGGTCAAACGGCTGAATGGAATCATGATGATCAACTGCAGTGGTTCTTGTTGGAATATGAACGCCACCAAGGTGTTCAACGCTTAACGAAAGATTTGAACAATCTATACCGCTCTGAGGCGGCAATGCACGATCTTGATTTCGACCCGAAAGGTTTTGAATGGCGTCTACAAGATTCTGCTGAAGCAAGTATCTTAGCTCATGAACGTATTAGTGAGTCGGGTGAACGAGTATTGGTTGTTTCTAACTTTACGCCTGTTCCTCATGAGCGTTTCCGTCTAGGTGTTCCAGCCCAAGGCCAGTACTCGCTATTGCTGAATACTGACTCGGCTGATTACGCAGGCAGCGGTTTTGAAGTGAAGCAGGTTGCTAAGGTTGAATTAGTAGCAAGCGAAGGTTTGGAGACGTCGATTGAGCTGCGTTTACCACCACTTTCAACGGTGTTTTACAAATTAAACTAATAACAATCACAGTAAGTCAGTGATCACAAAGACGACAAAGGGAGCCCTGAGGCTCCCTTTTTTGTTTTGATTTTCACTCTAAAACGGCTTGAATTTCGTTAAGTAGAACATCAAGCAGCATGTTATATAAGCGTCGCTTTCAATGAAAAACCTAAAATGGATACCAGAATAATTGTGGTTCTAAAACACGTTTTACGATCGCTAACACAACGATAAAGGCGATAACCATTAGCCAAACATAATCGATACGTTTCAAAGGCGCATAGCTATACCAAGTCCGTGACTTATGTCTGCCAAAACCTCGTAACGTCATTGCGTTTGAAATCTCGTCTGCACGGTCCAAACTAGAAAAAATGAGCGGACCTAGAACCTTAGCTACGTTTTTGATACGAGTGAGTAAAGGTGCTTTTTTCGATAGTTCAACGCCACGAGCCTGTTGAGCATGCATGATATTGATGAAGTCTTTTTTAACTTCAGGTAAATAACGCAGTGTTAAGCTGACCGCATAGGCGATTTTGTATGGAACGCCAATACGGTTGAGGCTTGCTGCAAACTCGGTCGGGTGCGTGGTAAAGACGAATATTAACGCTATCGGGAACATACTCATGTATTTGAGCGTGACAGTGATTAAATAAAACAGAGTCTCTTGGCTCAACGAGTAGTTACCCGGCAGTGTCAGCAATAGGGTCTCGCTGCCGATGAGCTCTGTACCTTGCTGTGGAGCAAGCAGATACATGAACAAAGCATTTAGGCTTAATACACTCACCGTTCCCAATAACAAAGGCTTATAAACGCGCACAGGTACATTAGTAAGCTTTAGCAGGAATAAACCAGTCACAATAAGCAACGCAATCAATCTCAGGTCGAACGTAGTCAAAACCACAGTGACCCAAGCGAGAAAAAGTACAAATTTAGTGATGCCGTTCAATGCGTGTAACGGTGACTTAGTATCAATGTAATTGATGCCAAATTTTACTTTTGATGCATTCATAGCGAGCTTCTCTCGTCGTCGATGAAGTACTGCATAAA
>NZ_JBFRVX010001700.1:0-396 GCF_041475345.1 Vibrio sp. 10N.222.48.A3
CCTTTAAATGTAGATAAAAGAGGCACGACATCGCACCGCCATTATCAAAAGGGGTGTCGTGCATCTGGTGGGTTGAAAAATGGACGTTGTTCGTTCGTCAGACTTTTGGGCAGGCTTTAAACCGCATGAGTTAAGATGTTGCCGTTGAGTCCCATGCGCTTCTTGATTACATTAAAGGCAACAAGGAAGCGTTTACATACTTCAAACCGCGATTGCGACTGACGTGTTGTTTCCAATTTTGAGGGGTCATTATCGTGTTCTTGAGTTTACGATAATGTTTTTTGCGAGCATTTTTTGATGGTGGTGGCGTGAGTTGACGGACTGATTGGGTGTGTTTTTGAACCGAAACGAAATGAACACCCTTCCAATAGAAAGGAAAGGGGAGGCGGTCAGTAA
>NZ_JBFRVX010001701.1:0-353 GCF_041475345.1 Vibrio sp. 10N.222.48.A3
TGACTACACCAAGAAGTTAATCGCAGCGTCATTCGACTTAGAAAATAAATCGAAAAAAAATGCGGCGTAACGGGAACTAATCAACATTAACAGCGTCTTATATGTACATTCTGAATAATCTCCTAATGGATTGAAATCTAGAATGGATATAGCAAAACTGGTTTGGCCGCCAAAAGAGAAATGTCGCATGGATGCGACATTTTTCGTTTCTGGCGTATATGAAAAATCAACTCAGTGATTCGAGCCAGTGATAATGAAGATTTGCTAAAATTGACGGACTTTAAACAGGGTTAGCTGGTAGTCGGGTCACAGTCGCAGAGCGGCTTCGTTCAACTCATTTTTGGACATAAACG
>NZ_JBFRVX010001702.1:0-220 GCF_041475345.1 Vibrio sp. 10N.222.48.A3
GGTCACGGTAAGCTTGCTAAACGTGGTATCCAAGCAGTAATGCCTTCTGTTGACGAATTCCCATACACAGTTCGTGTTGTATCGGAAATCACAGAATCTAACGGTTCTTCTTCAATGGCTTCTGTATGTGGTACATCTCTAGCACTTATGGATGCTGGTGTTCCAATCAAAGCTTCTGTTGCGGGTATCGCAATGGGTCTTGTTAAAGAAGGCGACGATT
>NZ_JBFRVX010001702.1:940-1306 GCF_041475345.1 Vibrio sp. 10N.222.48.A3
TTAAAGAAGGCGACGATTTCGTTGTTCTTTCTGACATCCTTGGCGACGAAGATCACCTAGGTGATATGGACTTTAAAGTAGCAGGTACTAACGCTGGTATCACTGCACTTCAAATGGACATCAAGATCGAAGGTATCACTAAAGAGATCATGCAAATTGCTCTTAACCAAGCGCAAGGTGCACGTAAGCACATCCTTTCTGTAATGGATGAAGCTATCTCTGGTGCTCGTGAAGATATCTCTGAATTCGCTCCACGTATCCACACAATGAAAATCAGCTCTGATAAGATCAAAGATGTTATCGGTAAAGGCGGCGCAGTTATCCGTGCTCTTTGTGAAGAAACGGGTACTACAATCGAAATCGAAG
>NZ_JBFRVX010001703.1:0-743 GCF_041475345.1 Vibrio sp. 10N.222.48.A3
GGTCTAAGCCTGTTACGATAGAAACGCCTTTGCCTTTACGGCCTTTGGTTTCTTTTTGGATTCGAACAATACCATCACCTTTAGGGCGCTGGACTTTCTCTTCTTCAGGTTTAATACGACCTGTTTCAGTTGAATATACTAGGCTCATAATTTTACTTCTTTTGCTGTGCTGCTTTTTGTTTTGCGAGTAAGAAAGCCTCTATATGACGCTGGATTGCAATCTTGCCACCTTTAATTAGGCGCCCGTTAAACATGCAATACCAAGCGTTAGGCTCACCGCTATCATTTTTAATTTGGTAACCATGGAAGTTTTCAGCTAAGCCACCACCAGACGCTCTCGACTTGTTTAACGCTGTGAATTCTTTCGGGTCAATAAGGGTCGCAGTATCAATCCACCAATCAATACTCTTTTTCACAGCAGGTAAATTGCCTTGAATAATGTTGTTTTTTAGCTTGGCACGCCAAACGGTGTTGTTTGCATCCGCTGATTGTAGAGGAACGCCTCGGTAAACTGAATTTGCCATATCCATTGATCATCGTTTTGTTTTCATTACGTTAATCATAAGTATACTTCTAATGATATCAAGCATAATATGGCAAAAACACCTGTTGAGGTACGGTAATTTGAGAAAAAAAGTCCCTAATTTATCGGACTCTGTGATAATTAATTCATTTGTTGAAAAATTAAACAGCCACGCGACAATTGAAATTATAGATGAGTTAACAGGATATCAGTACTCTCG
>NZ_JBFRVX010001704.1:0-1266 GCF_041475345.1 Vibrio sp. 10N.222.48.A3
GTTAAGCGGGATGTTTAATAGCAAGCCAATAAAACCAATCACCATTGCAGGCTTAGTTAAAGACATACCATCTGTAAAGCTTCTCAATGTTTGGAACAACAAAAATGCAGGGACAGCAAACATCACCGCATTCATATAACCGATGGTTTTTTCTGCCATGAGTTGTTCTATGTCCATCCACTCCAATATCAGTTGTGTCTGAAAAAGTACGCCAATGATTGGAAGGGAGATGGCAAGCGCTAAAAACGCACCTTGTTGAATCTCAAATGGAATTTTTACTTGTCTACCAGAACCATGTAGTTGTGCAACGACAGGAACCAACGCCATCAACAGACCCACACCAAATAAGATTGATGGTAGCCAGATACTTGCTGCAATCGAAACCGCCGCCATATCGATAGCACTTACACCACCGGCCATTACGGTATCGACAAAACCCATTCCAGTTTGTGCAACAGATGCGATTAATACTGGGGTCGCAAGTTTGATTAGATTCGAGGATTCTTCTTTGTAACGATGCACAAACAACTCCAAATAAGAGGGAAAATTAGAATAATAGTGTAGGAAAGGACATTCTGAAGGAATCAGAGACAATGATCTTAAGCTTCCACTGGACGAATCATAAAGAAATGTCACAATAACTGCTATGAAAAACTGTTATTAGAATGCTAAATAGGAATCTTATGTTTACAGGTATCGTTCAAGGAATGGCAACACTGGTTGCTATAAACAAAAAAGAGTTGTTTCAGACTCATACCATTGAGCTAAGCAACGAAATGGTTGAGGGATTAGCGATTGGTGCCTCAGTAGCTCATAACGGTTGTTGCTTAACGGTAACGGAAATTTCAGGAAACCACATTGCTTTTGATTTGATGCAAGCCACATTGCGATTGACGAACTTAGGCCAACTGACTGTTGGTGATAAAGTGAATGTTGAGCGAGCCGCAAAATTTGGTGATGAAATTGGCGGGCATAGTATGTCTGGCCACATTACGTTGATGGCGAACTTAGTGGATGTGATCAAGACTGAAAACAACCGCACGCTTTGGTTTGAGTTGCCACAAGAATCAATGAAGTATGTATTGAGCAAGGGTTATATTGGCGTTGATGGTTGTTCATTGACGATAGGTGAAGTGGAAGAGAACCGTTTCTCTGTACACTTGATTCCTGAAACGCTAAATCGCACTTTGTTTGGCAGCCGCGAAGTAGGCGACCAAGTAAATATTGAGTTTGATCCTCAAACACAAGCGATTGTTGATACTGTTG
>NZ_JBFRVX010001705.1:0-1215 GCF_041475345.1 Vibrio sp. 10N.222.48.A3
ATATTAAGAAGAGTAAAGTGTAAAAAAACATAATAATCAATTGGTTTGTATGCAAAATACCTCATTGGTCCAATGAATAAAAGTCGACTTCTTCGACTTTGCGTTAGCACCCTATTCCTAGCTTTGGTAAAATAATCCATTAACGAAACAGAATGGATAGGAAAATGAACCTTTCTCAACTAAGCCAAGAAATCTACGATCACCTTTACCGCGACATTGAAGAGTTCCGCAGTACTTTTGATCTGCCTGTTGCTGCTCCTGAAACAATGGACGAAAAAGGCGATACGCTACATACCTCTCTAGCGATCGAAGAACTAACAGAACTTGCAGAAGCTGATTCTAAAATCGAACAAGCGGACGCTATCGTAGACAGCGTTTATGTTTTGATGGGACGTCTGGTTCACCTTGGCCAAGCTAAGGTTGAAGACAACCTAGCAATCAGTTACCTGATCGACCTGCTATTGAATGTTTCTAAAAACCGCTCAATTGACTTCTTACCTTGCTGGGACGAAGTACACTCAAGCAACATGAGCAAAGTATGTCGAAACGAAACTGAATACGCTGAAACAGAAGCTTTCTATGCTGAGCAGAACATCAAGCTGATGGCGGTTCAAAAAGGCGAATACATCATCGCTAAGTGTGCGGAAGATTTCGTATCTGAGGGCAAGACAGTTCGCCAAGGTAAAGTACTAAAATCTGTACACTACCGTCCTGCGAACCTTGAGCCACTAACGGTTTAAGTATGGCTACAACTGAAGCACTTTAAAGCCTCAGTTGACTGAAATCGAAAACGCCACGTTATTTTAACGTGGCGTTTTATTATCTATTAGAAAGCTCTAGCTGTGTTAATTGGAGCCGTGTATTAGAAGCAGAACACTATACCAGTCGAGCCATATGATAAGCCGCCACATATTCGCCATTTCTGAAAGCGAACCCAGCCGACTCTCCTTCAATAACAAAACCGAATTTCTTGTAGAGACTGATCGCTCTTTCGTTATCGGTGTACACCGTTAGCTCCAGTCGTTTGATGTTAATCCAGTTATCACACAAGTCGATCGCGGTCGCGAGCAGTTGGCTACCGACACCTTTGCCTAATACATCGTCTTTAACACCCATTCCGAATGAAGCAACATGACGCCTTCTCGGGTTTACACACACTTCCATTCCCAAATTACCAACAATCTCATCGTCGATAATCGCGACATACGAGTACAC
>NZ_JBFRVX010001706.1:0-372 GCF_041475345.1 Vibrio sp. 10N.222.48.A3
GGCGGAGTAGGTTCTGCCTCTTCTGTAGAAGCTAGTGGCAATTCAGTAAGTGCGAAATCCAGCCCTTGAATCGCTAAGCGGTCAACACACACTTGAGGGTCGAGCAGACAGCGCGGATTGATAGCCAATGCCAAATTTTCAACCTTGGTATCGATATGTAGGCTATCATCTTTAAACTGAACATTGTTAAGCGTAAAGCTTGGGAAAAGAGCGCCTTTAGTACTTTCCACTTTCAGTTGTGGCAATGCTTTTTCGGCGCCCCACAACACAGTATTCAACCCCGAATTGGTGAACAAAACAAAACCTAGTAGGGCGATTAACAATAGCAAAATCGACGTCAATGAAATCGACGCCCACTTGATACACTTACCC
>NZ_JBFRVX010001707.1:0-485 GCF_041475345.1 Vibrio sp. 10N.222.48.A3
ATACGTAATTAAGTCTAAAGACAGAGTCGCCTAATTACACGAAGTCTCCCTCGCAAAATGTTGTAATAATTATGTTTATTAATAATAAAACTAGCGTTGTGAATCCAAATAATAACAGGTAGTAAGCGCTTTATTTAAACTTTAGTATTTAATATCGAAAGTACTAAATAACCGTAACTATGTAGGTTGTAATGAAAAGTAATCCTGTATCTATTCTTAACGGTAAAATATCCGGCCTACGCTATGGTCCTTTATCAAAGTTAGAAGTTACTCACGAATTAGGGCGGTTTGTAGAGGTAATGTCTAAATGTAATCAACGCAGTGATCTGAACATAGCTTCGTTTTTACACTGGATAAAACCAGCGGTAATTCATAGGCAATATAAGTTTTTAAAATTACCTAGCGATGTCGAATTTACAGGGTACGTTATTTGGGCATGGGTTGATGAATTAACGTTATCAAATTATATGACTCGACCTAGGTTC
>NZ_JBFRVX010001708.1:0-293 GCF_041475345.1 Vibrio sp. 10N.222.48.A3
TACATCAATTCTACTAAGTGCCATTTTTATTAATTAATTTAATTTAAGGTGTTGAATTTTAATGAGTATTAAGTTTTTGAGGAAGATTGATTTACAAAGGTAAGGTAGGGCTTAACGTTGAGTTTGTTATTCAGTTGCAAAGTCATCGTATACGCATGTTTGTCGTTCCGTTACTTGTTAACCAACTAAATTTAATAGGTGGAACTACGTATCCTATATAGATCAATATCGGTTTTTCATTAGGTAATCAAGTTGCCATTTGATTGGTTTATTACCAATGTGAAGCGTACCTC
>NZ_JBFRVX010001709.1:0-602 GCF_041475345.1 Vibrio sp. 10N.222.48.A3
ATTTAACGTACTCTTTCTTAAGGTCTTCTTGGTAAGTTTTAACGGCGAGTTCTTTTACGTAGTTATTTTGCATAGTAAGCTCCTTCTTATTGGGTAAGAGAAGCTTAAGACTTGAAGTTAGGTTGAGGTAAATAAAAATTTTGCATTAATTGATTACTTCGGGATTGTTACTCTAAAATGACTCTGAACACATCATTGTTCACACCGCCAACATCCACTAACTCTCCCGGCTTCATAAGAAGTAAGGTGTTTAATTGGCGCTTTGAACGTGGTGCTCTATTTTCTCTGATCACTAACATATCAACTAAGTAACCTGAGTTTTGCTTTGATAGTGAGCCCGAGAAAGTAACACTCTCTCTTCTATCGGCTAGAACCGAATTAAATGTTTTATCTTCTAACACACCCGCCGAGATCGACGTCTCACCATAAAAAAGCGTGATAGTTGTTGGGTCGAGTACCAACTCTTGATTGGACGAACACCCTACTAGGGTAAGGTATAGCAGTAAAATGGCCCGAAATTGCATAAACTGGTTTTCTTTCTTACGTTAAGCATCTGTTTTTCATATTAAGACACTTCGACTCAATAAGCACCATATGTCGAG
>NZ_JBFRVX010001710.1:0-508 GCF_041475345.1 Vibrio sp. 10N.222.48.A3
TACTAAATTGCTCTAACACACTGTGGAACAGCATTGCAAAAAAGTATAATGGGCTTGGTTTAACAAGTATTTCAATGGCTTGCGGTGCTATAGCCCTAGGGATAGAACCCTCGATTCAGTGCGTATTATGTATATTATGTTAAATTGAGTTTGGTGTTTATAAGGCAGGTACCTTTATGTGATGCCCTGCCTCTTGTTTGACTACCAAACTGACGTTCCATTTAACAGTAAGTCTATTTACCATAAAATACCTAATAAACATATTTCCTAATCTTCGATTAAGAATACGTTTATTAGACTTCAAGCATTAACCTATCAATTGCTTCAATGATCTCTTTGGTTCTTACAGGTTTGGTAATGAAATCATTCATACCGACATCTAAACAAGAAAATTTATCTTCTACTGATGTGTGTGCCGTTAGCGCGACAATTGGTGTTTTGATGTTTGCGTCTCTCATGTATTTGGTTGTGGTTATTCCGTCCATAACTGGCATCGACACATCCATCA
>NZ_JBFRVX010001711.1:0-648 GCF_041475345.1 Vibrio sp. 10N.222.48.A3
GCACAATAGATCAACGCTCGTTGCGGGACGTTAAACACCAATGCAAAACCAACCGCAGGAATCGCAGCAAAAAACATGTCGTTGAGTAACCCAACAAAAAGTTCAAAAATAGTCATTAGTTCACCCACCCCCATACGTCAGATAGGCTCATCGCTGCGACAATACCTAAGCTTGTAGCCAACGTTAATAAACTGGCCATGGTGAAGCGTGCGAGACCCATATTAATGTGGCCTTTAAGCATATCTGCTACGGAGTTAATCAAAGGAAAACCGGGCACTAGCATCAATACTGACGAAGCCATCACGATAGTGGGTTGACCACCAATATTGTAGAGCACTGCCTGAGCTGAAATGGTGGTGGTGACAAAAGCGGTAATAGCGAAATTTAATAACGGATTGAAATGGCGATGACCAATCTCTTGTCTCACGATCATACCGCAAGCCGAAGCTATAAACGTCATCATAAAGACATGCCAATCTCCGCCAGCAAGACGGCTAAAAGAAGCACACGATAGCCCTATCATTACGACAACTAACCAACGGTTGTAGCGTTCGGGACTGATCCCTTGGATCTTCTTATAAGCTAAATCATAATCAAGAATCCCTTTCTCCATCATGATACACACGCGTTGAATCTCGGTGATAACCT
>NZ_JBFRVX010001712.1:0-253 GCF_041475345.1 Vibrio sp. 10N.222.48.A3
CAGATTTAGAGGTATAGATCTAAATCGTTTATGTCCAGAAGCTTCATAGGCTTAATTTTTACCTGTGGCACTTTCTAGCACGAAAGTGCCCCTTTAAATACTAACGTAATGACTCAGTGACAAATCGTGACACTGAAATTACAGTACTTTTTCTCATGGTTGCGACTAACAGCGTAGTGAAAGGAATCTCCCAAAAGTGTGCGCAGACGATGTTCTCAGCTTGTAATTTTCGTATGCATCATTGTGTTTCTCG
>NZ_JBFRVX010001713.1:0-770 GCF_041475345.1 Vibrio sp. 10N.222.48.A3
GCATGGCGCTCACGGCCGCCTACTGTCACTTCTTGCTTACCATCCGCTAGATTGTCAATTACTGACTTCTCAGGGTCTAGGATTTCGCGGTATTGGTCGAAGTAAGCCACTTCAAGTTTAGTACCACAATGCAGACGGCCAGAATCAGGCTTCAGCTGATCAAGAAGCAGTTTAAGTACGGTACTCTTACCACAGCCATTAGGGCCGATCAGAGCAATACGATCACCACGCATAATATTGAAGCTGAAATCTTTAACAATCTCTTTGCCTTCAAAGCCAAAGTTAAGATTCTCTGCTTCGAATACAATCTTGCCTGAACGTTGACCATCATCGATCTGAATAACCGCTTTACCCTGCACTTCACGACGATTGATGCGCTCTTCACGCAACTTCTTAAGTGCACGTACACGGCCTTCGTTACGCGTTCGACGAGCTTTAATGCCCTGACGAATCCACACTTCTTCTTGAGCAAGCTTTTTATCGAATTCAGCGTTCTGCATCTCTTCGACACGTAACGCTTCTTCTTTCTCTAGCAAGTAGTTTTCGTAATCGCCAGGGAACGAGCTCAGCTTGCCGCGATCAAGGTCAACAATGCGGGTTGCCATCGATTTGATGAAAGCACGGTCATGCGAGATAAAGATGATTGAACCACGGAAGTCTTTCAGGAAGCCTTCTAACCATTCGATTGTCGCAACATCTAGGTGGTTAGTCGGTTCGTCGAGTAGAAGCACGTCTGGGTCACATACAAGCGCACGAGCAAGCGCCGCTTT
>NZ_JBFRVX010001714.1:0-306 GCF_041475345.1 Vibrio sp. 10N.222.48.A3
CAATCAAGCCGCCGACAATGGGCTCTGGGATATTGTACTTTTTGAGAACAGGAAGCTTTGCATTGACGAAATGACCTAGAAACAAAACACTAATCGCGATTAGGAAGGATTCTAGTGGTCCAATTGAAATTAATTGATTCATATAACCTCTATTTTTTTACGTTCTCATCTTCCTTAACGAGTCTAGTTTTATCTGTAATTATCTGTGCTGCTCTACCTATATTTATACAAACTGGAGAGAAATTGTAGATTCGAAAAGCGAACACATTACTGCGTTCACTTGGTGCCATGTTAGTAGCACGTTAA
>NZ_JBFRVX010001715.1:0-480 GCF_041475345.1 Vibrio sp. 10N.222.48.A3
ACAAATTTTTTAATACTGTCGTTTGTATGCTTCTTTGATGGTTGGCATAGAAAAATCCCAAACAACCTAAACAAAATTGCTTTGATATTTAGTAATATTGTCGCGTTAAATAACGGTTACTTGATGTCATCACTACCCATTGCGATTTTATGTTTCGTGGTGTTTTTTATACTTTGGTATCTAAAAGTGATAGGAGCTGGAGATGTGAAGTTACTCTGTGCCTTAATCATTGGCATACAGCCAAATCTAGTTACGATAACATTGATTTGTATAGGCTTTCTAGGAGGCTTTTTGGTTTTCGCAATGTACATAGTAGGAAAGGTAAGAGGATTACCTAGCTTTACAAAAGGCATTCCTTACGGAATACCTATTGCTATGAGCTGTTTCTTTTTTAGCACTATATCCATTTTAGCAAACTGACTACATAATATTGTGCTCTAATATAGGGCTAGAAATATCACTGATTTGAAATAATTGTTG
>NZ_JBFRVX010001716.1:0-1381 GCF_041475345.1 Vibrio sp. 10N.222.48.A3
ATTCAATCGCAAGGCTTGGAGGCAACCAATTCATTGCCATATTGGAAATGGGTGAACACCAATCAATAAACGAAGAAATTGAGAACATTAACAACACCCTAACGGGTACGACTTTCCTAGATTACTATGGGTTCAGGCTTTCAATTGCAACTGGTGTACTACCCGTCGATACTCCTAAGTTCGAGGAGATATGGCACCGATGTATTGATGAGATGTTGATTAATGCTAAGGATCACAGTGACGGAGATAGCCGGATTGTTTACGGCGAAGAACTACTTCATTCACTTGAAAGGCATGATGTTATCGAGAAAAGGCTATTAGAGTGCTGCGTGAGTGATAACTTTGAACTTCGCTTTATGCCTATTTTCAATGCTAAGACACTTCAGATTGACGGAGCAGAATGTCTGATTCGCTGCCCTGCTCTATTTGATATAAAGGCTGGGCCGGATGAGTTTATTCCAGCCGCTGAGAAAAGTAATTTAATATCCAAACTCGACATGTGGGTCATTAGTACCGCAATCAAAAGCTATAAAGAACTGTCGGAGATTCACCAATACAAAGGCACCTTGTCCATTAACATTTCGGCGATGGAGCTCTACAACCGTAACTTTGCCGATAATATTCGAAAGGTACTCGAACGTTATCAAGTTCCTCCGGGCAACATCATTATAGAAATTACCGAAACCAGTTACGTTAAAAGCAGCAAGCTTACCGTGCAGACCATTGAGAGCATCAGAAGCTTAGGTTTAAAAGTTTCCCTCGACGACTTCGGTACGGGTTACACGGCGTTTAACCAACTTCTTCACTACCCTGTCGATGAACTTAAAATAGATAAGAGCTTTATCGATAATATCGTCCACGACAAAGCTGACCGCAAGATGGTCGAGTCCATGGTTAACTTAGGGCACTCTTGTGACACCTTCGTTGTTGGCGAAGGTGTCGAATCTCTCGAACAGTATCATCACCTTCGAAAAGCCAACTGCGACCTAATACAGGGTTATTTTTTCAGCCAACCACTCACTTACATCGAGTTCATTGAATTTGTTCGCGACCACAATCCGCAAACTATTCTGGATCAGCAAGCCCTTTTAGAACCAGGTACTAACGAAAGGGTTGTGGCACTCAATCAGAAACAGTAGTCGTATTCCGAAAGCATGACTACTTAATAACCACGACCAAACCTTGTAGAAGCTTAGCCTTGCATCGAGGTCAACAGCTCCATCATGTCTTTAGAGCTTATGTTCTTCTTGTGCCTCACTACGGCGTCAATCATCAATTCTAAGTTACCTGCAGAGATGTAATCACTAAGCACATCGTTAAACTTGTCCTGAATTTCGTCACTCGCGTACAAATGATCAGGAATGAAGAATAAGAACTGGCT
>NZ_JBFRVX010001717.1:0-329 GCF_041475345.1 Vibrio sp. 10N.222.48.A3
GAATTATTGTTGGTTCATGGTGAACAAAACTGTTTAAAACATTCTACTTTTAAACAGTTTTGATTTATCAAAAGGGTTACAGCATTTCCTTTGCGATTAGATGCAGCAAAAAGGTTTCACGTTCAATGCTCATGCCTTTTTTAGGGCTCTCAGCCATGGTCTTTTCGTTGTGAGCGATCGCTTCATGGATATTCATCCACACCGGTTTCATCCCGTTTTTCACTTCGTAGTCTTCGTAAGCTGTTTCGCCAAGCTCACGATCAATCTTGCATGAGTAGCAGTAAGAAATCATGTGCATTATATCTGCATCATCTTTATACCAAGGACGA
>NZ_JBFRVX010001718.1:0-596 GCF_041475345.1 Vibrio sp. 10N.222.48.A3
GTGTAATCATGAATATACCTCACAGTTTTGAATGAAGTAGGATACGATAATTTCTGAAATCTCTATATTTTTACAGTTGGTGGTGTTATTAATCCATTCAACTAATGCACCAAATATTTCCGTTTGATTAAGACCATCTTTTTTTAATTTAATATAGTAAGTTTTTACCTGGCTATAAATTGTATCTGACGTGTATGGAGCTCTTTTATCTAACTCTGAAAACTTCAACTTTATTTTCGGATAAAAATACTTAATATTATTAGTAATTTTAAGTTTAACTAACACTTGTAAAGTATCATCCGACTTGTGTTCAACCTTCATAGCCTTAAATGAAAGTTCTTCTAATGCTTCGCCGGAATATGATGCTAACGCAATAATAACTTCGTTTAATTCATCGTCAATTGAATTTCCAAACCAACTATTTTTTATTTTTGACAACCGTTGAAGTTCTCGCTTTATTGAAACAATCTCTCGATATCCTTCTATGGTACGAGGGGTATCAAAAATTTTGTGACAGTCGCGACAAAGTGCAATCAAATTATCTTCATGATCTACATTTTCATTAAGAAGTTCCTCATTTTTAAGGAGTAATATCT
>NZ_JBFRVX010001719.1:0-520 GCF_041475345.1 Vibrio sp. 10N.222.48.A3
GGGCATAGCGACCAGAAAGTGGTTCGTTAAATTCATAGAGCCTCCTGCCAGTGTGTTCCCAGTAAAGGAAAAAGAGCGGCGTAAAGCCGCTCATTGTTCTTTGCCTAGATATTTTTGTGTTTTCGAATAGCTAAGGCTTTCTTTAGTTTAGGCTATTTAGCGTTAACGCGACGCTCGATTGCATCCATTAATTTTCCCGTTACCGAAATATCAAAAGCAGCTTCAATTTCACGGATACAAGTAGGGCTTGTCACGTTGATTTCAGTCAGTTTGTCACCGATAACATCAAGTCCTACAAAGATTAAACCTTTCTCTTTTAATGCCGGTGCAACTGCTCTTGCGATAGCCCAGTCTGTTTCACTCAGCGGGCGAGCTTCACCTGTACCGCCAGCAGCAAGGTTACCTCGAGTTTCCCCTTTCGCAGGAATACGCGCTAGGCAGTAAGGCATTGGTTCACCGTCAACCACAAGAATGCGCTTATCACCATTGCTGATGTCTGGAACAAAGGTTTGTGCCATTG
>NZ_JBFRVX010001720.1:0-293 GCF_041475345.1 Vibrio sp. 10N.222.48.A3
TACCCTTTTTTTTCGCCTGCAAGATAAGCATCCACTTTTTTATCCACATCAGCGGAAACCAAATTACGCATTTCTACTGCATCTTTTTTATTTTCATGGAACGCGACACCATCAAAACTTTGTGTGTGGGTTAAATTACCCGTCCCTTGGATCATCCTGATCCGTCGATACATCTCTTCCATCAACTCGCGGTTAGACGGCCGCTCATCTTCCTTATCGTTCAGTTTGATCCTCAATGCCAGCGTGAGAAGTTGCCTGACGGCTTCCGCATCACCTAACTTTTCTCTGTCTCT
>NZ_JBFRVX010001721.1:0-324 GCF_041475345.1 Vibrio sp. 10N.222.48.A3
GTGTAACTTTGACACCCCAAGGGTTTGTCGCTTCATCAACGATATTCAATAATTTGGTGTTAATCATGTCTCGCTGGCTGAGCATTTCATCCAGTTCCATCGAGCCCAGTACAGTACGGATATTGGTGAGAGTTAAATTACGAATCGCGTGCTCAAGATCATTCACCTCATAAGCCGCTTTAGGCGCGTCGATCACTTGAACGAAACACACCGCATCAATAACCACATTTGCATTATCTTTGGAGATGACTTCTTGTGCCGGGATGTCGAGAACACGTTCCATCATACTGATGCGTTGTCCGATTTTATCGATAAATGGAATGA
>NZ_JBFRVX010001722.1:0-275 GCF_041475345.1 Vibrio sp. 10N.222.48.A3
GAAACAACAGCGAATAGCGTCACCTCAAAGAAGATAGCAGCGGCAACTGGAAAGCCTAGTTTAAACAAACGAATTTGTGCTTTGAGCTGAGGTTTGTGGAACGTACCGAAGATATTGATTTTAGCCAAACGCTTTGATGTTAAAACGTAAGCGAACAGCAGAGCAAACATCACCCAATATACGATAGCCGTTGCAACTCCACAGCCAACACCACCCAGAGCGGGAGCGCCAAGCTTTCCGTATACGAACATCCAGTTAAGCGGGATGTTTAATAG
>NZ_JBFRVX010001723.1:0-417 GCF_041475345.1 Vibrio sp. 10N.222.48.A3
ATTAGGAGGATTATTTAGTTTACCTTGATGGGAAATATCATGTCTGAATTAACAAAAACTCTATTAAATATCCGTAGCCTTCGTGCGTTCTCACGTGAATTAACTCTTGAGCAACTTGAAGAAGCGCTAGACAAGCTGACTATTGTTGTACAAGAACGTCAAGAGTCTGAAGCTGAAGAACGCGCAGCAAAAGCAGAGCAAGAAGCTAAGCTTTCTGCTATCGCAGAACAAATTGCAAAAGACGGAATCGATGTTGCCGATCTTATTGCTGCACTTTCTGGTGAAGCAAAATCTAAAACAACAAAATCTAAACGTGCTCCTCGCCCTGCGAAATACAAATACGTAGACGCGAATGGCGACGAAAAAACTTGGACAGGTCAAGGCCGTACGCCTTCAGCTATCCAAGAACAACTAGAT
>NZ_JBFRVX010001724.1:0-453 GCF_041475345.1 Vibrio sp. 10N.222.48.A3
ATTATACAGTAAACCACCACCAAGGCTTGGGCTTAGCTCATTTGGTTCGATTAATTGAACAATTCCAAGGAACGCTGACAATCGCTTCTGGAAGATGCCTCTTAAATATCAATGAAGATGGTGAAAGAGTACAAGAAACGCTTCCAACTTATTGGAAAGGCGTTGCAATAAGCTGTAAATTTAAGCTATCTTTACTTTGTGAAGAGATAAACGATACAGTCGATGAACAACTCTTAGCGTTGATGGAACAACTCAGGGGGGGATGATAATGAAAACTAAAATAGCAATAAATAAAAGTGATTTAGCTTCAAGAAGAACAGCCTCGGTAGAACGTAAGGCTCTTGAAGAAGCAATACTGTTTGGCGATGCAGTTGAAGTAGATCTAGAGTCCGTCAACTCCATATCTGAATCATATTCCGATGAGCTTTTCGGCGTATTAGTGGCCAAGCATGG
>NZ_JBFRVX010001725.1:0-388 GCF_041475345.1 Vibrio sp. 10N.222.48.A3
GGGTGAAGACTACATCATTGTTAACCCTGTGGCTGAACTGACGCACGCGGCGATTGATACTTACGATGATCACCGCATGGCGATGTGTTTCTCATTGGTTGCTTTGAGTGACACCCCGGTGACGATCAATGATCCAGGTTGTACATCCAAGACATTCCCTGACTACTTCGATAAGCTGAAAATGCTGAGTCTATAAAAATACTAAGTCTATAAAAATGATAAGTATATAAAGGTCCAGGAACAAAAAAGCTTGCCTAGATGGCAAGCTTTTTAATTATTGCTGAATTGTAAATTCTTTCGAAAGGTGATGCGCCAAGTACTTAAACATGTTAAATACCGCGGTTGTATTTTCTGTCGGCATTCCGTTGTTGTCTAAGAAGTATTCACC
>NZ_JBFRVX010001726.1:0-256 GCF_041475345.1 Vibrio sp. 10N.222.48.A3
GGCTCAATGGAGAAGAAGAAACGCGAAGGGTATTTTTAAACTGTTATGACGACTCCATACCAACGTAAAAATAATGACTCGGTGAGTGACGATGTCGTGTGGCATAACTCAACAGTGACCCATCAAGATCGTGTGGCTCAAAAAGGGCAAAATCCAGTCATACTTTGGTTCACAGGTTTAAGTGGTTCTGGTAAATCCACCGTCGCAAATGCCGTTGAAAGTAAACTGCTGCAAATGGGCAAGCACAGTTATCTGC
>NZ_JBFRVX010001727.1:0-373 GCF_041475345.1 Vibrio sp. 10N.222.48.A3
CTACTGAGTCGTTCAAATAGATTCAACCGAGATTTTCTGCTCGCAAATTCAAAGGAACAGAAGCTCATCGCCGACAAAGTGTCACATGTAATCAATGAGATGCAATCTAAATCAAGCAACGCACAACGACTGATTGCCTTGTACGCACCAGAGGTAAAAATTACTGCCTTTGACGACCATATCAGCGTCTATGAATCGCAATTCACTGAGTTAGTCAGTTCACAAATTCGAGGCCATCAATTACTCAAAGCAATGGATAAAAGCTTCTTAGCACTGCGAGATTTTGTTTCTCAGCGCCACTTAGCAGAAAGCGTCAATGTCAAAGATTCATCTAGTGTAACCTCCCATTTGGCCGTAGGAGGTTTGATTTTCT
>NZ_JBFRVX010001728.1:0-254 GCF_041475345.1 Vibrio sp. 10N.222.48.A3
CCGATAAATTCTATGTATCTACTCGGCCTTGAATGCGAAGGCTGTTACAAATTGGATTACCGCGAAAAAGAATAACGACAGCTCACCGAGTAGTTAGAGGGGTTACAAACAACAAGTATTGGTTTGTTGTTTTGCTCACATGGATAAAAAAGGTGACTACCTGAGAGGCAGAACACAAATTATGGACAAGTTTTTTCACTCGCTCTCAATTTTTTTTGATATTTGTCAAAATATTTTGCTTTGGAACATTATAT
>NZ_JBFRVX010001729.1:0-327 GCF_041475345.1 Vibrio sp. 10N.222.48.A3
ACGATTGCTCACCCTAATGCTAAGAACAATGGCGAAACGCTATCAAGCTACCTGCCACAAGCGACTATTCGCGAGGGATCTCAACAAATTGAAGTCGACGGTAAAAAGTTCCTAGTGAACTTCACTCACATCCCAAGTGAAGATTGGTACATCGGCGCAATACTTGATGAAGAGATCGCTTACCAAACCGTTGAAGATCTGAAAAACAGCTCGATAATCTACTCTTTAATTGCGGTTATTCTCAGCATCATTGCATTAACCGTCCTTATTCGTGTGTTAATGCGCCCGCTTGAGACGCTTAACCAAGCCATTCAAGATGTTGCGAGC
>NZ_JBFRVX010001730.1:0-533 GCF_041475345.1 Vibrio sp. 10N.222.48.A3
ATACTCGACCGCATCCGAGATACATCGGAACAAGCAGCTCAGCTGTCTGGTATCGTTTTGACCATCACTGGAATCACGTTAGGTATCACACAAGCTTTCTTAGCCAAAATGAAAAATAACGTATTACTAAAGAGTTTCATGATGGGTCCAATAGTGGCATGTGCTGGTCTCTGTATTGTGTCAGTAGCACACTCAGCTACGCTTCTTATTACAGGCTATATATTTATGGCAATAGGGTTGGGACTCTTGTTTCCTGCGGTACAAGCTATCACCGCCAATTCAGTAGATATGAACGAACAAGGTGCAGCTGCAGGTACAATTTCTGCCATCCAAGGGCTATCTTCCATTGTGGGGCCAATCACTGCAACGATACTTTATCAATACAACCAAAGCCTCCCATATTGGGTCGCGGCTTCGCTGATGGCCGGGCTATTTCTGTTCGTACTCATGAATCAATCTAAATTCAATTCTCAATTTGAACACACTGATACAGAGATAGCGTAGAAAAATTAATGTCAGTCACAGTAAGTAAG
>NZ_JBFRVX010001731.1:0-499 GCF_041475345.1 Vibrio sp. 10N.222.48.A3
AATCGCTGCATTTAACGCAAGGAGATTGGTCTGTTCAGCGATTTCACCAATCACTGTCAAAATATCACTGATCCCTTTAGTTTCTTGGCTCATGCTTTCTAGGTTCGATGATGTGTTCTCTATCTCAGAAACTAGTGCATTAACCTTCATTTGTGCATCACCGACAGCATTGAGTGATTGCTCCCCGATATCCGACGCGACTTTAGTTGATTGCGCCGTTTCACCTGCATTTTGGGCAACGGCGTCAGCTGTTGAACTCATTTCTTCAATGGCAGTGACAATTTGTTCAGTTTCTTGCACGTGCTGATTCAAAATGTGGTTATTTTCATCTGATTTATGTTCAAGTTGCTGCACATTTTCTTTCAGTTCAGACGATGCTGCGTCAATCTTTAGCATCAAGTCTTGTATATGCTCGATGAATTGGTTTACACCAGATGCGATTTGCCCTAAATCATCGTGTTTCTTTACTTCGAGTCTCTGAGTTAAATCACCATCACCA
>NZ_JBFRVX010001732.1:0-464 GCF_041475345.1 Vibrio sp. 10N.222.48.A3
ATGTAAGAGAAATATATAGATTAGAAATAGAAAAGGCACCTATTAGGGTGCCTTTTTTGAAAGCTACTCAGTCCTACCTATAAAATCATGTAACATCCGCCCCAATTCCTCGTCTTCTATAATGCACCAATTTATAAATGCACTGTATGGAGAAGATGGTTTTAGGAGAAGCTTGATACGTGCGACCGCAACATCTTTTTCTTCCTGTAAGGCCATTGGTTTGTAGTAATTGTTCAATTGCGACAATAGTAAGTTATATTGTTCAAAGACTCTCTTTCTTAGAAAGGCTGAAGATACAGCTTTGTTTGGAGTATGTTCACTGTTGAACACTCTATCCAACAGTTCCGCAGTCAATTTAGTCTTGTTATCGGCGGTTTGAGCTCTAACATGAAGCTTTTTCGCATATGGAGTTGATGGAGGAAGGTGTTTGATTGCGCGAACGACATCAATCTTAGGGTCACAGC
>NZ_JBFRVX010001733.1:0-307 GCF_041475345.1 Vibrio sp. 10N.222.48.A3
AATATCAATATTAATGATGATTTATGGTTTAAATTGCTGATTTTATTATGTTAATTTTTGATTATTTTTTCTTCTTATTATCCTAAACGCAGCCTAGTGTTTAGGTTATAATCAACTTTTATGTATAAATACCCAGTAGTGAGCATATCCAATGATAGATCCTTCGCTTTTACTCGATGGCCTAAACGACAAACAACGTGAGGCGGTCGCGGCACCTTTAGAAAACCTACTTATTCTGGCAGGTGCTGGTAGTGGTAAAACGCGAGTGTTGGTGCATCGTATCGCTTGGTTACAAAGCGTAGAGCAA
>NZ_JBFRVX010001734.1:0-272 GCF_041475345.1 Vibrio sp. 10N.222.48.A3
GACAAGGTGACTTAACTAAACGTCTAGATACCAATACAGATAAAGAGTTCTCTGACCTTGCGAAAGGCTTCAACACCTTTACTGAAAACCTGCAAAATCAAATCATTCAATCCAAAGCGATTGGTGTTGAGATTAAACGTGGCACTGAAATCACAGTAAAAGGCGCGGGTGAGTCAGCGAATGCGATGAATACTCAGCTGCAAGAGCTTGAACAGCTAGCCACCGCAATGAACGAGATGGCCGTTACCGCAACGGAAGTAGCAAACAACGCT
>NZ_JBFRVX010001735.1:0-251 GCF_041475345.1 Vibrio sp. 10N.222.48.A3
ATATTCCGCTAGCGTCACAAACGTCTTCAACAAATTAATATCGAGCATCATATCCCTCCCAGGTTTTTTACATGATATATGAAATCCTTATCAAGATAATAAAGATAATTAATTTCTCTTATCCACTTTGTAGGCCTAACATGATTTCTCAATCAGTCAGGAGAAAAATTATGCCATCTATTGTTGTTGTAGGCGCAAACTGGGGCGACGAAGGCAAAGGCCGTATCGTTGATTTTTTAGCAGACCAAGCT
>NZ_JBFRVX010001736.1:0-297 GCF_041475345.1 Vibrio sp. 10N.222.48.A3
ATTCCTGAAGGTTATATATTTCTTAACTACACGAATAATGAATTATGAAAGAAAATGAAAATATGATGTAAATCAATTACGAAATCGAACTACCCAAAAGGGGTAGAACAAAAGAGGTAGAACTGCTTAATTATCAGTCAAAGCAAACGAATAACCGTAGGTTTGGTAGGGTTTAGCGGGGTTTTATATACACTTCAACGCATTAAGAAGTAGGTTGTAAACTTTCACAACAGGTTACCAACAACGTAAGTAAATGACAATCATTTTCATTTAGCTTCTTATAAATATATATAGAAG
>NZ_JBFRVX010001737.1:0-352 GCF_041475345.1 Vibrio sp. 10N.222.48.A3
TAAACGATCGGCATTAGAGCATTATGCTCGGCTTTTAAATTCACTGTTTAAGCTATTCACCTATAAGCACTTGGCTTGTAAGTTCCACTTAAACTAAAGGTTGATTAACCTTCGTTGCGCTCTGGACGACGACCGCGGTTGCCGCCATTGCCTGCTGCGTTGCCATGGCCACGTTCGCCACGGTGGTTACCACGGTGATCGCCACCACGGTTACGGTCAAAGCGACGTTCGCCATCACGACCACCAGCAGAGTTACCATCACGTGCGCCGTCACGGTTGCCACGGTAGCCACCACGACCGCCATTGCCACCTTCACGGTTACCACCTTCGCGATTACCGCCTTCACGGTTAC
>NZ_JBFRVX010001738.1:0-351 GCF_041475345.1 Vibrio sp. 10N.222.48.A3
AGTATATTGAATCTAAAGATGAAAAAATAACCATTTTAGTTGAAGAGGGAACCCCTCAACAAAGTCTTTCCCTTATCGAACTTCTCTTGTCTGAGTTAAAAAATACTGAATATCATCTCTGTCACGTAAAAAAGGGTCAGTTAGTTTATTGCGAAAGTTTAATCTATTGTACTCCTTTATGGACTTCTCTTGATAATACTCGGTCTTTGCCTAATCCGAAAAAGGAATTTTTTGTTTCTTCTGATTGTTTGAAAAAAGTTAAAGATAAATTGTCAAAAAACACACTATCGAACAATTATATTTTGAAAAATAAAAAAATATACTTACAAAGAGAAAACACCAAGCTAAGGA
>NZ_JBFRVX010001739.1:0-298 GCF_041475345.1 Vibrio sp. 10N.222.48.A3
AAAGGGATGGGGCAGGCGAAATATGTCCAGTTGCAGGCTGTTTTGGAGATGACGCAACGTTATTTGGCCGAGACTTTATCTCGAGGGGATGCACTAACTAGCCCAAGTCACACCAAGTTGTATCTTTCGAGTATATTGCGTGATCGCCAGCGAGAAGCCTTCTATATACTGTTCCTAGATAACCAAAACAGAGTAATAAAAGATGAAGTGATGTTTGAAGGAACCATCGATGCAGCATCTGTTTACCCGAGAGAAGTGGTTAAACGGGCACTTCATCATAATGCAGCCGCTTTAATCC
>NZ_JBFRVX010001740.1:0-539 GCF_041475345.1 Vibrio sp. 10N.222.48.A3
CCTTAGTACTCCGGTATCGGGATCGTTTGCAAGTTCGACGACAACTATTTTTGTGTATGACCCCAAGACTTTTGCATAGACGTACGTGTTTGCTTTTCGATTCGATTTAACTGCTTTGACATCGACAGTCGAGCCATCCGAAGAGATAGCATGCCCACCCATTTTTGCATCAGATAATGACACGTCTTTAGCATCAATCACCGCACCGTTAGCGTAGGTCACCCACTCATATTCTGTAAGGTCTTTTTCAACGGCGTGAATAGTCACCGCTTTCTGGTGTTCAACTTTCAAATCCGACAGCGTATATGCGCCATAGACTTTAACGGGGTTAAACCCGCTCTCAGAGGAAATATCCTGGCTCGTTAAGTTACTTAAATGATCGCCTTCTTTGTACCAAGCGGTAGAATAATACTTAAGCTCTCCAGTTTCAGGATCGTTACTCAGCTGAATTTTATTTATTTTGGTGTACTTAGAATCCGAGAAAGCAAACAGATAAGTATTCGGCTCACGTGTCGATTTTATACCCGTAACTTGATGAT
>NZ_JBFRVX010001741.1:0-606 GCF_041475345.1 Vibrio sp. 10N.222.48.A3
GAAGCGGAAGAAGCGCTGACTTTCCTTAAGAGTGAAGCTCAGCGTTCACATCTGATTACAGACACCAACCGAAACTTGATCGTTGAAGCCGTGTTACGTACACAAATTAACGATGAAGACAGCGCACGCGTGCTACTTGAAGAAGCGCTTCATATGACTAACCAAACCGGTATGGTCGGCAACTTCTTAGTAGACGGCGGGACTATCGGACATATCTTGGATAAGTTGAGTAACAAGCCTGGCTTAGGTGACTTAGAACGCCATCGCGCTCAACAGATCATGAAAGATATCTCGACCACCCAACGCAGCCGCTCGGTTCACTTTGATGAAGACTTTGTTGAAAACTTAGTCAATCACCCAAACATTCCTGAACTTGTGCGCACGAGCCCACTCACCCAGCGTGAATGGCAAGTACTTGGTTTGATCTATTCAGGATTCAGTAACGAGCAGATAGCTCAAGAACTCGATGTAGCAGGTACCACCATCAAGACTCACATCCGTAACCTTTACCAAAAACTAAACATTGCTAACCGCAAAGAAGCGATCAGCACAGCGGAGAATTTACTGCAGTTGATGGGGTACTAAACGATTCGAGATTAATTCGAG
>NZ_JBFRVX010001742.1:0-400 GCF_041475345.1 Vibrio sp. 10N.222.48.A3
ACTTTAGTGAGCGAGATCGTCAAGAAAACAGGATAGAAGGCCTTGAAGAAGCGTTTGAATACTTCGGGGGCGTCCCAAAAGAAGTGTTGTTCTATAATGCGAAAGCCATCATGATAGAGCGTGATGCATACGGTGAAGGTGAACACCGCGCTGCTCGCCATAGCCAAGAAATACAACTTTAAACGGGGTTTGAGCACCACTGGAAAAATAAAATTAAGAGAGTTACGTATTTGTATTTAATATCAAAAAACGCCTATCAGGAGAGAGGTTAGTTGCTTTCTATCGATTAAATAGGCTTCTTTTTTTTACGCTTCCTAATAGCAAGTACCAAGACAGTTAGAGCTCCATCTTCAACCTTATATACGAGTCATCCCCCGAACTTCTTACCCTGTTCCGTATG
>NZ_JBFRVX010001743.1:0-364 GCF_041475345.1 Vibrio sp. 10N.222.48.A3
GCGTTGAGTGCTCACCAGCACGAATAAATTCTAATCCAACTAACTCATAACCTGATGCTGCTACTGGAGCGTCAAGCATTTCAGTAAGTTGTCTTTCTAAACCAGTCATTTAACCACTCCAGAAACAAAAAAAGGGCTCAAAGCCCAATTTAAATTCCAAGCAAACATTATCATCTAAATGCATTTATAAATGCTTAGATAACAAAAAACCCCGTATAAGCCGGGGTTTTTGTTGCTGGACCCTTATATGTTAAGTGTCATCATATTTGATATCACACTTAACTCACAGTGAGGTTCACACTGTGCAAACTTGCTACCAATACAAGCTATATAATAGCATTGAAATTGGTTGCGGGAGCCGGAT
>NZ_JBFRVX010001744.1:0-538 GCF_041475345.1 Vibrio sp. 10N.222.48.A3
CGTTCTATCGACTGACATCTTTAAACAAGTGGTAGGGCAACAGAATTTCTCTATGGGTGCAGTGACCAGTATTTTATTGCTATTGCCTGCGTTGCTTGCGTTTACTGTGGATCGCTGGGTTCAAAAGAAACAGAAGAGCTTGTTTGATACTCGATCCGTCGCGTACCAACCTGAACCAAACACTCTACGTGATGGCGTGTGTTTGCTCTATTGCACCATCATCTCTGCTGCTGTGGTTATCGTGCTAGGCATGGCGATATACGGTTCTATGGTCACGTTCTGGCCTTGGAACAAAGCACTCACCTTGAATAACTACAACTTCGCAGAAATGAGTACTTATGGTTGGACGCCGTTTTTCAACTCTCTAACGCTGGGTGCATGGACTGCTATTATCGGTACAGTGTTGATTTTCCTTGGTGCATATTGCATTGAGAAAGGCAGAGCATTTGGTCCTGTTCGTCAAGCAATGCAGATGCTCAGTGTGGTACCGATGGCTGTTCCGGGTATGGTGTTGGGCTTGGGGTATATCTTTTACTTC
>NZ_JBFRVX010001745.1:0-257 GCF_041475345.1 Vibrio sp. 10N.222.48.A3
CCTTAATAATTCAAGGAAAAAGCATGAGCCACACCAAGAGAGTTTTTGACTCTGAGTTAAGTGAGAAAGAGCTTGCGGTTGAAAATGCAGCTAGAACAGTATTAGTCAAAAACAAGATTATATGTAGCAAAGCGGAAAGGGCTTTCAATAAAGGAAAGACAAAGGTGTTTGAAACATTATATAGTTCGTTAACTTTACCCAATTACATTCAAAGACCTTTCAGTTATGACGTAAGTGTTGATATAGGGGCGTCAACG
>NZ_JBFRVX010001746.1:0-425 GCF_041475345.1 Vibrio sp. 10N.222.48.A3
GCGGTACATGGTTGCGCTGTTTGCAAAGACGACAAGGTTCTATCGTTTGTTGAAGATGTTGGCCGTCACAATGCGGTAGATACGTTGGCTGGTGAGATGTGGCTTAACAAAGAGTCTGGTGAAGATAAGATTTTTTACACTACTGGCCGCCTGACTTCTGAAATGGTCATCAAAGTGGCGCAGATGGGTATTCCTGTTCTGTTATCACGTTCAGGCGTAACGCAAATGGGTTTAGACTTGGCTCAGCAATTTGGTATCACGACCATTGCTCGCGCTAAAGGCCTGCGTTTCCAAGTGTTCACTGGCGCAGAGAAGATTGAATTTGATGTGAAAGGTGAATAATCAGCAGTCGGAAAAAAGCGTAGGTTCGATTGGAGATTCACTAACCGCTTCTAATTGTAAAGTTCTGATGTAAAGAGTTAGTG
>NZ_JBFRVX010001747.1:0-324 GCF_041475345.1 Vibrio sp. 10N.222.48.A3
GATGATCATCTTAGGTTTGTGCTCGATAGCTAGCGCTTCCATCTCTTCGTAATCGATTTGACCTGCTTCATCGATACCGTAAGGGATGATGTTGTAAAGCTTACCAGAGAAGTTTACTGGAGAACCGTGAGTTAGGTGACCACCGTGCGCTAGGCTCATACCTAGAACAGTATCGCCAGCATTCAGTAGTGCCATGTATACAGCGTTGTTTGCTTGAGAACCTGAGTGAGGTTGTACGTTCGCGTATTGAGCGCCAAACAGTTCACATGCACGTTCGATTGCTAGAGTTTCAACTTTATCTACGAACTCACAACCACCGTAGTA
>NZ_JBFRVX010001748.1:0-280 GCF_041475345.1 Vibrio sp. 10N.222.48.A3
AAGGTACAGAGAACACACTTATCGCTACTGTCGACAACCAAGAAAAGCCCCTAATCTCAAGCTGTTTTAATGAGATAAAGCGCATGTCTAACTTAGCTATTGATCTTGCAGCAGAACACAACTTGAAAGTGAAACTGGTTAAATACGGAAGAGAACAAGAGATCGACTTCGACCTATTCCTAAAATAGCGCAGTCATAACGCATTTCTTGTTCGGCAAGCTTAAGCTGCATGGTCAACAGCACAGAACACCGTTGAATAACATGTTATGAGTAGGCAATC
>NZ_JBFRVX010001749.1:0-312 GCF_041475345.1 Vibrio sp. 10N.222.48.A3
GCCTATCCTCGCCCTAAAAGCGGGCGAGGATTTACGGAGAAATTGCTAACTGGAAATTGAGAACCTCAAAATTATCCTATAAAATTTATTCCTAACGAAGCCGTAAATTCCACATGCTTCCAGCTCGATATAAATCACGATCATTTTTAATCCGACCCGGGCGACTTGCCCCTCCCTCCTCTCCTCGACCACCTACAACCATAGCTAACATTTCTAATTCTTCTTGCGATAATAAAGGATGATTGTCAAATATAACTCGTTTCATTATTAAACTCTTAATTTAAAATTAAACAAAAGAAATTAATTCTAAAT
>NZ_JBFRVX010001750.1:0-271 GCF_041475345.1 Vibrio sp. 10N.222.48.A3
TTACTACTTTTTCGATCAAATCTGACATAAATATCTAACTCTTAACATTGAAGTGGCGGCCTAACTATATTATTCGTTATAGCAGTTTAATTTTTCAGCATGCTTGTATGAAGAAGCTCTCAAGCCATCTACTGGATTGACATAGCTATTGTTCTTTAAGTGATTCATGACATAATTTATTATATTTTCACGAAATTGGATCTTTGAATCGAGCAACCCAAAGCGTTTATGGTGTTTCCACATGCATCTCTTATAGTTTTCATATTGCTTC
>NZ_JBFRVX010001751.1:0-426 GCF_041475345.1 Vibrio sp. 10N.222.48.A3
CTTCATATACTGGTGATAGCGTATTATTGGAAAGCCAATTCACCCAAACAACCACATAAACCAACTTTTCAATAAAGAAAGCACCAGCAAGATATTTGATGTTCGCATTGATTGTTGCAGCCCCAAGGTACGCAAAACCCCAAACGACGATCATAATCAGTCCAAAGTTGGACATTACTACGGGATCGGCTTCGTTAATGGCACTATTCGTAAAAAAGCGTGAAAACAGTAAAACAGCACCAACATTCATCGCTCCTGCTGCCAATAGAATGCTTTTTACTTTTGTCTGATTCATTGCAAACCCCTCATTTAAATAATTAAAACATCAATCACTTATAATCTTTATCATTTGTGACGAAGTCATTTTTTCTACTGACTGAAAATGCTCTAAATGAATAAGCTTAGCCAGTGCCATCGCCACTGTGC
>NZ_JBFRVX010001752.1:0-339 GCF_041475345.1 Vibrio sp. 10N.222.48.A3
CTTTGGAGTTTATTTTCAACTACTTTAGTGTTTTCAACCCATTCATCGACTCTAGATGAATCAAGTTCTTCACTCTCAAGCAGTGTTATTTCCTTCAAGTTAGATGTATGAAATTGAAGTAGCCTAAGCTGGTATTCACGATTATAAAATTCAGCCATGGCATATAAAATACCGACAACAACAACTAGCGCACCACTTCTTGCTAACCATAAATAGTCATCAAAAGCTTTAAAAAATGACAGCAATATGCCCGAAATGATGATAAAAAAAGTTAGCCCATAGGTAAATTTGATGTTCATAACGTTATTATTCCTTTTTTGCCTAACGCCGCAATAACAC
>NZ_JBFRVX010001753.1:0-286 GCF_041475345.1 Vibrio sp. 10N.222.48.A3
ATCAGACGGAACGACCAGAATAGAGGCCAAACTGTTGGGATAGAATCATCCGCAGCCATTTGGATTTGGTCTTCTGTTGCATCAACAACGTCGTCTGTATAGCGCTTAAGAAGCAGTCCGTAACCTAGGTCACCTTTTACTTCGTCAAATGCCGCTTTGTTCTCTTCTGAACGGTCACCACCACGTAGCTTTTCAAGCAACTCATACGCATACATACCGGTACGAATACGATCAACGTGATCGTCGCGCAAGTCACGTAGTCCTGTTACTTCTGTATCAAAAGAAC
>NZ_JBFRVX010001754.1:0-235 GCF_041475345.1 Vibrio sp. 10N.222.48.A3
TTTGTAGATAACCTTGTTACCTGCAAGTTGCTCTTTCGCTACTAGGTTTTCTTCAAGAAGTTTTTTCAATGCGCCTGTTGCCCATGAAGCTGCTTTCGCGTCTTCTTGACCAGCTGCTAGGCCGATACCTTTAGGGTTAATGCCTTCAGCATTGCTAACAACGATGTCTAGAACTTGTTGTTGCTTAGGAGTCAGTGCTACTGCAACTTCTTTAGTTGCTGCTACTGCTTTCTCT
>NZ_JBFRVX010001755.1:0-714 GCF_041475345.1 Vibrio sp. 10N.222.48.A3
TCTCTAAACTTACTTAAGAATTTTAGAGTTTTAATACGGAGTGATTTTTTTGTTCTAGAAGACCGATTCCCAATGACTGAGCCACCTTCTCCCCCGGTTAATCCTGCAGGAGATATTCCGTAAGTTGGTTGCTTATGAAGCCATACATTTCTAATAAATACATCTACTGGGTAGAGGAATCGTTCACTTTTTTCTATAAAAATTTTCGCCACATGCGGTGTGATCATATAGGCAGTGGTGCATAGTGGTGTTTTAATATGTCGCACTAGACTTTGTTCGTCATCGAGATTTTCAACGACATAATTATACTCTCTCTTAGTCGAATAATTTTCCAATCTCATAAAACCACACTCTTCAATATGCTTACTGGCAAATTGAACCGTTTTTTCAAATACATCGACATCAACAACAACATCGTCTTCGAAGACAATAACTGGTTGATTTAACTGAATGCATCTTTCCCACGCTAAATAGTGACTACCATAACACCCGATCTCACCAGGAACAGCGATCCTTCCATTTAGTGCATAAAAGGCGGTTTCATCATAGAAATCCATCAAAGGATGAGGTTTAGAGGACATAGCATCAACAGCACTCAACTTTTCAATATCTAGAGACTTAATATTTAAAAGTTGCTTTTGGCTGGATAAAAATCGTTCAGATTTACGTTCTAGCGCAATAATAAGAGATTTCACAGTAAAAAAACACCTATTG
>NZ_JBFRVX010001756.1:0-966 GCF_041475345.1 Vibrio sp. 10N.222.48.A3
CTGTGATTGGTATAAAAAATTTTGGATGACAGAGGTTTGGATATGGGCAAGTTAGTTGAAGGTGTTTGGCACGATGTGTGGTACGACACCAAAGAAAGCGGTGGCAAGTTTGTTCGTGAAGATGCAGGCTTTCGTCACTGGGTAGAGAATAAAGCGTCCGCGCAGTTTCAGCCTGAAAGCGGCCGTTATCACTTGTACGTATCATTGGCTTGCCCTTGGGCGCACCGCACCCTTATCTTCCGAGAGCTTAAAGACCTAACCGATCACATTGACGTGACGGTTGTTTGCCCAGACATGATGAGTGATGGTTGGCAAATGGGGTTACCTGAACCTCTGTTCGGCCATACGCGCATGCATCAAATCTACACTCAAGCCAAACCTGACTACTCGGGTAGAGTGACGGTGCCTGTGTTGTGGGATAAAAAGACTAACACCATTGTGAGTAACGAGTCGTCTGAGATTATCCGTATGTTTAACTCAGAGTTTAATGAACTGACAGGCAACACCGATGATTACTATCCGTGGGAACTGGCAAAGAAGATTGATGAGTGGAATGACTATATCTACCCAAACATTAACAACGGTGTGTACCGAACGGGCTTTGCAACGACACAAGAAGCCTACGAAGAAGCGTATGATGCGTTATTTGAAGCCTTAGACAAAGTAGACGCTCACCTTAGCGAACATCGCTATTTAGCGGGTAACGAGATTACAGAAGCGGATTGGCGCTTGTTTACCACTCTGGTTCGATTTGATGCCGTTTATGTTGGGCACTTTAAGTGTAATAAGCAGCGAATTTCAGACTACGTCCATATTCAGGGCTACTTAAAAGAGCTCTACCAGGTCGAAGGCATTAAAGAGACGACCGATTTTTATCACATCAAGCGCCACTATTATTACAGCCATACAGGTATAAACCCAACCCAAGTTGTGCCGAAAGGACCTGCGCTAGACTTAGAATCAGTC
>NZ_JBFRVX010001757.1:0-213 GCF_041475345.1 Vibrio sp. 10N.222.48.A3
ACTTAAATGTGATCTACTTCAAGCCATTGATCTGCTTTGTGTTTAAATTTTATTCTGATTGTTGTTTTTAAAAGCAAACAAACAGTTTTGTGCAAATTTGTTCTTGCACGCATCCAAATCACTCGCTATTATCCATCTCGTTCTGAAGCGTTAGCCACTTAATAAAGCGGTTAGATAAGTTTCACTCATTGCCCGCTTAGCTCAGTTGGTTAG
>NZ_JBFRVX010001758.1:0-413 GCF_041475345.1 Vibrio sp. 10N.222.48.A3
GATTTAAAAAACCTTCAATTAAGTTATGAGGCGAACTACGTCAAAAGCTATGAAGATCAAGTCAAAGCGAATGGAAAAGATTGGGAATGGGATTTAGGGGTAAAAATCGGCTATAAATTCGATAATCTAAGACCTTATGTTGAATTTTGGACATCAGATTATGGCTCAGCGGAAGAGAGTGAACGTCAGTTAAAAACACGCGTTGGTGTTACATACTCATTTTAATCGCTCTCATGAACCATATCTAACGTATGCTTTAAATAGGCTTAGAAAATATCTAAGCCTTTTTTATATATAACCCCCCCTCCCACCATGCTTAGTAATTTAATATCAACTAGTTACGTAAGATTATGGGAATAGCGAAATACAATAGAAACTAACCAATAAAAACAACAAAAAATGGCCGCTAGTAC
>NZ_JBFRVX010001759.1:0-241 GCF_041475345.1 Vibrio sp. 10N.222.48.A3
GTTTTGCGAGTATTGGCTGGCTTAACTTTAGTTTGATGATCACTACCGTATCAGTGATGCCATTTATTATGCAAAATCAGATTGGTATGACGTCTGATGAATACGCGATGTGGGCGGTGATTCCTGCTTTAGGCATGCTGGGTGGAACAAGTTTATGTAACCGTATTCGCCCCATGTTGGGCAACAAGAAAACTCTGTTATGTACCCCTGTATTGCATATCTCTGCGGCGTTGTGGCTTTT
>NZ_JBFRVX010001760.1:0-389 GCF_041475345.1 Vibrio sp. 10N.222.48.A3
GCAATGCTGTCCCTATGGATGGCTTAGCCAAACGTAAAGGTAAACTGCCTTGGCCAATCAAAGATAAAGTTCTGCATAACTACGGCTCACGCCAAACTGGCCAAGTAAATTGGAAAGGCATGGTGATCAAAGCGAAATACGGTCAGCAGGTAAAATCTGTTTACTCAGGCACCGTCGTATTCGCAGAGTATTTACGTGGGTATGGCTTAGTGGTGCTGCTTGATCACGGTAAAGGCGACATGACACTGTATGGCTTTAACCAAGCGCTTTTAAAGAAAGAAGGTGACAAGGTTAAAGCGGGTGAGGCGATAGCTCTCGCCGGTGACACTGGTGGACAAACCCGACCATCGCTGTACTTTGAAATTCGTAGAAACAGCCAAGCTCAAAAC
>NZ_JBFRVX010001761.1:0-734 GCF_041475345.1 Vibrio sp. 10N.222.48.A3
ATGCATAGAATATTTAGGATGACTCTTGTGATTAAAAAATGGCTTCCCCTTGTTGCTGCCTCTTTCTTATTTGGCTGTGCTCAACCCACTGATCTTGCCCAACAACACCTTGATGGTGAATTTCCCCGAACCTTAAATAAGGTCGATTTGGTTGAATCTAATAAACCAAGAGACTTCACCGCATTTGCAGAGCAAGCTGAGATGGTGGTTTCTAAATCCCCTTCGATGGCTAAAATCTATGAGCCGCTTTATCAGCAACTCAATGAATGGGCGGTGCTGAGTGGAGAGCCGAGCGAGCTAGCGAATTTTGGTGTTCAAACTGCTCAATTAGGTGGTGGTGATAAACAAGGTAATGTTTTATTCACGGGTTACTTTTCTCCTGTAATGGAACTGCGACATGAAGCAAACGAAGAATACCGATTCCCTGTTTATGGGCTTCCAGAGTGTGATAAAGAGTGTCCAACACGCGAAGAGATCTACAACGGTGCATTAGAAGGCCAAGGTCTTGAGTTAGGTTATTCAGCAAACCGTATCGACCCATTTATGATGGAAGTACAGGGCAGCGGCTTTGTGCATTTCGGAGATGATGACACGCTGCAGTATTTTGCATACGCGGGTAAGAACAATAAAGCTTACGTGAGTATTGGCCGTGTTTTGATCGAAAGAGGTTTAGTGCCACGCGAAAAAATGTCATTGAAAGCTATCAAAGAGTGGGTCTTGGCAAACGATCCTGA
>NZ_JBFRVX010001762.1:0-367 GCF_041475345.1 Vibrio sp. 10N.222.48.A3
ATATGGTTCTGACTTCTGGTCAAATCCCAGTAAACCCAGCAACTGGTGAAGTATCTGCTGATATCGCAGTGCAAGCTCGCCAATCTCTAGACAACGTTCAAGCGGTTGTTGAAGCTTCTGGCCTGACTGTAAAAGACATCGTAAAACTAACGGTATTCGTTAAAGACCTAAACGACTTCGGTACAGTAAATGAAGTTTACGGTAAATTCTTTGATGAGCACGGTGTTGCAAACTACCCTGCACGTTCATGTGTTGAAGTAGCGCGTCTGCCAAAAGATGTAGGTATCGAGATCGAAGCTATTGCGGTTCGCAAATAGGTTTTAATATCTAGAATAAACGGTTTCTAGTAAACAAATTGGCATAAAGC
>NZ_JBFRVX010001763.1:0-472 GCF_041475345.1 Vibrio sp. 10N.222.48.A3
TTGTTTTCTCTCCCTTTTATACAATCATTGATTTCAATTTTCTGCTTGTATAAATTAATCCCACTTAGAAGTAATAATTTAAAGTTATTATTGATAATCCCTATATTTATTTCCTCACTATCAGTATCATTTTCAAACCTGATCATACCGGAACGAAACCAACTGTTTTTTTTGTTACTGTTCCTTTATTTTACATTTGAATCAACTGATACACGTAGAATTAAATTAGGTCTGCTTTTTGCAAGTATTTCTCTTTACTATAAAGAACCTACGTTAGTCATATATTTGGCTTTTTCAGCTGCAATGATTATCCTGAAGATATCAAAAAATATCATTAGCTATAAAGATATTCTTGACTTGAAATTTTGGTATAAAAAGTTATCGTTTGAATTGTATTTGCTAGTAATGAGTGTACTGTTCTTTATTTCGTATATTATTATTCAATCACTACAAACAAAGGGGGAATTATATT
>NZ_JBFRVX010001764.1:0-458 GCF_041475345.1 Vibrio sp. 10N.222.48.A3
GGTACTCTCTTCACGCTATTTGTACTGCCAGTGATTTACAGCTACTTAGCTGAAAAACACAAACCTCTACCTGTATTTGTTGAAGACAAAGACCTAGAAAAACTAGCTCGTGTCGATGAAGCAAAAGCAGCGCACAGAGAATTAGCTGATAATAAGTAATCACTAAGTCGTAATAACAATAAAAAGGCTACTTCGGTGGCCTTTTTTTGTACGCCATAGGCGACATCTCAAGTGTGATTAAATAGAATAGTGGTAAATATTCAGGAGTTTTAATTGATATGTTTGATCCAAAAAAACTAGAGCAGATTGCTAAGCAGATCCACGATTCTATGCCTCAACCAGTAAAAGAGCTTGGTTCAGACGTAGATCAAAAAGTTCGTCAGGTTATCCAAGGCCAACTGAACAAGCTAGACGTTGTAAGCCGTGAAGAGTTTGATGTTCAAACACAAGTACTACTG
>NZ_JBFRVX010001765.1:0-1086 GCF_041475345.1 Vibrio sp. 10N.222.48.A3
CTATTATTGTTCTGCACTTCAGTCGGATTTGCATGACATTGCTGACCCTGTATTACCAAAATTTGGCACTTATCGAGTGATCGCTAACAATCACCATTTCCGCAGCGACTATCAAGCCGCGCTAGATACTTACCTATCACTGATAAGCGTGTTCCCACAAGGACACGATATTTCGGGGATCTATAACGATGTGGGTAATTTGCTCAAAGAGTTAAAGCAATATGATAAATCGGCTGAGTACCTCATAGAAGCACTCGCTCTGAGATCGGATGCTTCTGATTTGATGAAAGCACAAGTTCATCATAGCCTTGCAGATCTTTACCTTAATCAAGGACAAAGTGACCTAGCAATTAATCACTTTCAAAAAGCAAAAGCACTGTTGACTACATCACCTCATAGCTACGGTATTGCGCTAACAACTCTTGGTTTAGGAAAAGCATACACGCAGACGAAGAACTATGATTTGGCGAGAGACTACTTAGTAGAGTCTCTATCAGCTTCAAGCAAGCTAAACAACGATGTCATTCGAATCAACGCTTTCTTGGCAATCAGCGATATGTTCGAAGACCAAAAACTTAAAACGGAAGCGCTCAATTATGCACAACAAGCTTTGGAGCTATCCGAACAAGTCACAAGACATAAGTACACCGCTCAAGCACTACTTCAACTATCTGATATTCATCAGACACTCAGCGATTACAAGCAAGCTTTCTATTTCTATCAGCGATACTCCTTAATACAGTTCGAAACCCGAGATATAGATAACAGGTTAGCTTTTGAAGCACTAGATCTAGCTCATGCTCGGTACGAAAAAGAACTAGAGAGTTCTTTCCTGAGACATCAAGCAAATTTAGACCGACTTCAAATCGAAAAGATGGAACATCAAAGGATGGTGTATAACATCATTGTTATTCTATTGCTGTGTGCGGCTAGCTTTATGATCTTCACAAACAAAGCCATTCGTGCGAAAGCAGCAATCGATGCCATGACAAAGGCGTATAGTCGCACCGAGATAATACGAAGAGTCAAGCGTATCAAAGCCTGTAAAGGAACAGAAAAACAACATGTTCTCGTTTTACTCGATCT
>NZ_JBFRVX010001766.1:0-251 GCF_041475345.1 Vibrio sp. 10N.222.48.A3
ATATTTCTTGAATTTTCAGCTTGAAACTCGGCTAAATTTTGATCATGTTTGAGCTTATCAATTTCGTATGATGTTTCTGTACGTTTAGACAACTGGGCCATGTAATTGTCCATAGCATCAATTGATATATTTTCTTGTTCTTTATTTCGGAGTTGCTGAAGTGCATTACGAACTTCATCTATGACTTCAATTGCTTTCATTCTTATTAATCACTCATAATTTAAGTAAAGTCTATAACGAATGACATGGAT
>NZ_JBFRVX010001767.1:0-704 GCF_041475345.1 Vibrio sp. 10N.222.48.A3
CCTGTCCAGTTTTACCAATATTTATATAAAATTCATAGTGATACCTTTGAATAATCACTATTCTTAAATATACCCAATGATAATTCACGCCTGTCGGCGAAACTTCCTTATTTTTTGTACGGCAGTGCCACATAGCCACCATACTTTGATCGCATTTTCATTGCCCCCTTACTCTTCATCCAATAAAGTTTGTTGATCCTTCAGCCCCTGAATCAAATCCATCCGACGATATATGACAAACGTATTAATCTTGTTTAACGCCACCAAATATCCATACAATAATTGTGAAATTTTGAGAATTCCAATCACAGATATGATCAAAAAGGCAAAAACTTGACCTAAAACAATAGCGGAATCTGATAACTTATTTTATAATGCGAATTAATGTTTCAGAACACTATAATATTTAATTTCTAGGGGCAAAATCAATGAGACTTATTCCATTAAGCAACAAAGCAAAAGTAGGTAAATGGGCTGCTCGTCATATCGCAGATTCGATCAACAAATTCGCTCCAACTGCTGAGCGTCCATTTGTACTAGGTCTTCCTACTGGTAGCACACCTCTAACTACTTACGCTGAGCTAATTGAACTTTACAAAGCTGGCGAAGTAAGCTTCAAGCACGTTGTAACATTCAACATGGATGAGTACGTTGGTATCGAACCAAACCACCCAGAGTCTTACCGCACATTTATGCACGAAAAC
>NZ_JBFRVX010001768.1:0-1020 GCF_041475345.1 Vibrio sp. 10N.222.48.A3
GGTTTTCACACTGCCCGCGTATTTGATTTTCTCGATTAAGAAGATCGCTTGGACACGGTGGTTTTGAACTAAGTGAGACGTGGTGAGAAGACCAACGACCTTATTCTCTTTCACAACGGGCAAGTTACGGATATTGAATTGCATCATGATAGATGCAGCATGCAGCACTAAATCATCGGGTTTCACTGTGAGTGGAGAGTGTGTCATTACCTCTGAGATCAGGCTATCAGTGCTGACACCGTGAGCGATTACTCGCTTAGTCATGTCACGGTCGGTAATCAAACCAACAATGGTTTCACCCTCATAGATCACCGCACATGGCGAGCGTTGATGAAGCATTTCCACCGCTACCGATTGGATGGTTTGCTCAGACTTAACAATGGCGACCTGCCCGCTTGCCACTTCTTCAACCTTACGAATGAACAAGCCTTTCTCTTTATTTGACCACACAACATCCAATGCCGACTTCAAACGAACCTGAGCCTGTGAAGCAAAATGTTCTGCGCAACTTGGAAAAGCTTTGAAAAGCGTTTGAAGTGCCGAGTGTGGAATCACATAAAGTAAGGTGTTCTCAATTGCGATGGCTCTATAGCCTTTCTCATCGTTAACTTCAGAATCTAAGAATGTAAAACCGAACAAGTCTTCGCTACCTAAACGTGCGCGAAGCACACCGTCCGATTTTCGTTGCTCCATAGAGCCAGTTCGAATGATATAGAGCGACTTTTCCTTGCCCGATTCACAAAGATCAACCACATCACCTTTGCCGAGGTAAGTGATCTGAACATTAGAGGCAAGTTCACGCAGCGCTTCTTTAGGGATCTTATCGAATGGGTCTATCTGACCGATAAACTGAAGAATATTTGGTAATAAAGACTGAGGCATAATCACACTCGCAATAATTTGATTAGTATTATTATATAACTAACAAGGCTGGTTGCTAGTGGTTTTAACAAAACAGCAAAGAATAGGTCAAATATTGGACATCAGTCAGGTTTCCATCAAATTTAGATACAAAAAAAG
>NZ_JBFRVX010001769.1:0-296 GCF_041475345.1 Vibrio sp. 10N.222.48.A3
CAGTAAGCCATTAGCTTTATTAGGTGCATTAAGAACCGGCGTAGTAGACGTGATTGCAACCAGCGTAAGTAATGCTTTGACGGTACTTAACTTGGATGAGCAGTTGAAACATGCGTCTCCATAGTTAACTCTTTTGTAAATATCTATTATTTTAATAAGTTCGTGGATTAATTAAACTGTCCAATAATAAAAGATAGAATTATCCATTATCTATATTTTATTATTATAAATTTATACGATCATAATTAATTCTTATACTTTGGCCTATAAATAATATTTATAGGTTTAGTTAGAAA
>NZ_JBFRVX010001770.1:0-551 GCF_041475345.1 Vibrio sp. 10N.222.48.A3
CAATTGCATCTTCTGGGTGAGTCAGGGATGAACCAATAACCCCTTCTTGAGCAAGTTGATAAAGGGCGGTTTTGTTCCCTTTATAGATCGAGTTTGGTGCTTGGTTTGCGTAGGTTTCTAACAGGCCAACTTGTTGAGGTCCCATTCCATCGCCAATCATCAGAATGACGTTTTTGATTTCTGCTGAAAGTACGTTGAATGAAAGTGTTGAGGTTGCCACTGCGGCAATGATTGGTTTTATAATGTGCTTCATTGGTTATCCCTTTTTATATAAGCGGGATGATTAGAACATCGATTTGTGTCAAAGTCGTTTCATATTTATTTCATCAATGTGAAATTGAGCAATAACTCCAATTTTTTGAAAAGCATAAAAAAAGGCTCACATTTCTGTGAGCCTTTGTCGTATTTAGGAGGGTCCAAATCAATGGACTGTGTCATGGCTAATGTCAAGCAAGCGGTAAGTCTGCAACCACCTGGTTGAACGTGATACGAGCATTCTGAGCTTGCTCAGATAACTCGATTTTTTTCGCTTGTGCGGCACTAAGATTACT
>NZ_JBFRVX010001771.1:0-300 GCF_041475345.1 Vibrio sp. 10N.222.48.A3
AGAAGAAGCTCACCCGCTTTCGCTTCTGCCATGTAACCGTCCATTTCAGCGAACTGAACTTCAAGATCAGCTACCTTCATGCCGTCTTCTTCGCTCATTTCAGGCAAAGAGTAAATGCGGTCACGCTCTTGCTTAATAGCCCAAAGCTCTTTGTGACCCATGATAACCGTGTCGATTACCGTGAATTCTTCGTAAGCAAATTGGTCTTGGTTTAGTTTAGCTACGCGCTCGTTTGGATCGTAGCTTACGTTACCAGCACTTGGCTCAAGTTCACCAGATAGGATCTTCATGAACGTCGAT
>NZ_JBFRVX010001772.1:0-280 GCF_041475345.1 Vibrio sp. 10N.222.48.A3
TCAAAAGTGTGAGTCAGCTCAAACTATGATTTGGTTGGGTTATCACTCACTTAATAGCGGGTAATTGCAATCAAGACTTGCAGTTAAAGCCCCGAACAAGTAACGTTGCGGCGTTTTTCACATTAAAAAGGTAACGGCATTGATCTCCACAGCAAATATCACCCAACAATTCGGCGCTAAGCCACTTTTCGAAAATATTTCAGTTAAGTTCGGCGAAGGCAACCGCTACGGTTTAATCGGCGCGAATGGCTGTGGTAAATCGACGTTCATGAAGATCCTA
>NZ_JBFRVX010001773.1:0-289 GCF_041475345.1 Vibrio sp. 10N.222.48.A3
ACAGACTCACCGTTGTATTGGTTGATATCTATAGTGGATTCTAATTCATCTCGACCGTCGTTGGCTTCGTCTATCGTTGTTGCGACCCCGTTAAAGAAACCTATGGTATAGCCTTCAATTTTACAGGAATTTGCATTGGCGTTAACGGAAAGTAAGGCACTAGCCATGAGTATTATTGCTTGTTTATTCACAATATTTTGCCTCTGCTTTCAGGGAGGCACTTATCGCGCCGTCTTGTAAATGGCTATAAGTAAGGTAGGCCATGGTGCGTGCTTTGGTGTTGTAGGTG
>NZ_JBFRVX010001774.1:0-463 GCF_041475345.1 Vibrio sp. 10N.222.48.A3
GGGAGGCCTTGATTGAATTTCAACATCAATTGATGCATCAAGATAAAGTCGTGATCGTTTCAGCTGCACCGATGTTTGGCGTGAAGTTTATTGAAACATTGCAAAAGATGGCGACTACAATTGGTAAGCCATTGGTGATTGACGCTGAAAACTGGATGGCACATCCGGGCAGTGCCAATACGCTGATCAGTATCTTTACCCATACCAAAACACCGACCAATTTCGTGGTGCTTTCGGGCGATGTTCACTACTCCTTTGCTTACGATATCAAGCTTAGATACCGCCGAAATAGCCCGAACATTTATCAAATCACCTGTAGTGGCATTAAAAATCAATTCCCAGCGCCGCTGCTTAAATTCTGTGATGTGTGGGACCGCCTGTTATACAGTCCTCGCTCAGTTTTGAACTATTTCACCAAGCGAAAGCGCTTAAAGATCGAGAAGCGAAGCCCAGACAATCAAAC
>NZ_JBFRVX010001775.1:0-324 GCF_041475345.1 Vibrio sp. 10N.222.48.A3
CATCGATACAACCCCATAGATTAAAAAGCATATTGAACCAAATATTTAAGCTTTTGGTGTCATGCATACGACCTCACTGGATGAGGCACTAAAGCACCTCAATGAAACAACACACATAAATGAAAGTAACTCTACTTATTTTAGGCATACCTTTCAGGTTCTCGATAAAAGAACAAACCAAAATTACCCTAACTTTTATAAACAATTTTAATTATGAAACCAGGGTTATATTGTTTTCTTAGTTGTTGTCTATTGAATAATTTGGTAAATTTGTATCATTTCATTTCAAGACAATAGCAAGTATAGGTAAAACAGATATCTATG
>NZ_JBFRVX010001776.1:0-284 GCF_041475345.1 Vibrio sp. 10N.222.48.A3
GCCATATTCAGCTCTAACTTCCTGTTCTTCTATTAACTAACGGTACTTTCTATTAACTAACTGTTCTTCTATAAACTAACGGTTCTTTCTATTAGCTAAGTGTTTTAGCCTGATACTAGGCATAATAACTAATTCCATCACGCTTTGACGTGACATTCAATTCAAGATTGCTGTTGCTATCAAGGTTTTCATCACCTTGACCATCATTTATACGGTTAGAGCCTGATTGTTGCTCGCCATTATTGTACCTGTCTTGCCCCTGACCAGTATTCTGTTGCTGGACT
>NZ_JBFRVX010001777.1:0-254 GCF_041475345.1 Vibrio sp. 10N.222.48.A3
CTTATGAATAAGTCGCCCTTAGATAGTTCTCTGCAGATTACTCTGCGAAGCTCATTAGTATTGAGGTTTAGTCATGCCTGCGCCGGCTTTATTTGACGCTGCTTGGCTACCTGCACCTTTCGATACAAAACGCTCAGTACGGAATGGAGCCGCAACAACTTGAATCTCTTTGATCTCTTGAGGACCAGGAGCTTTAGTCATTGGTGAACCTGCTTGTTTTTTAGCAACAGCGGCCTTTGGTGCCGCTTTAGGAG
>NZ_JBFRVX010001778.1:0-671 GCF_041475345.1 Vibrio sp. 10N.222.48.A3
TGATAGAGCTGGTCTCTGTCGTCGTTATTTTAGGCATACTTGCCGTTACCGCAGCTCCTCGCTTTCTAAATTACCAACGCGATAGCCATGAAGCTATAGCTCAAGGTGCTTTTTCTTCTTTTCGAACTGCGGTTAACCTTTACCACTCACAGTGGCTTGTTGATGGAGAGCCTGATTTTAATCAAGATGTCGATTATGGTGAAGGCAGCGTTTATCCTTCATCGACTGGTTTTCCAATCGCTGTTGATCAACTACCGATTAATTCGGGGACTGCAATTAGAGGGAGTGACTGCGCAAGGCTTTGGCGGGCGCTCATGAATACTGACCTCACCGTTAGAGATCACGGTAGCTCAGTATTCCCTTCAGAAGAACCGATCGTTGCTTGGTATACATCAGATCCAAGCTGCTATTACTACTACACTGATGGTTACTCGCTAGGCGAAGATTTACCAAGGCTCAACTACTTCCCTCTAACCGGTGAAATAACTGTTACGTCAGATTCACCTAGCTCATAGTGACAAGCTTTTAACTTGCCCGTACAATCACGCGTCTTAATTTTCGATCCATTCAGTTTCGGTAAAGCAAATGCGAGTAATACTTGGCCCTATGGAGGGCGTTTTAGACCATCTAATGCGTGAAATTCTCACAGAGATCAATGATTACGATCTCTG
>NZ_JBFRVX010001779.1:0-335 GCF_041475345.1 Vibrio sp. 10N.222.48.A3
AGTCTGTTGCTTTTAATGTCACCGATCGCCAGGTTATAAATCTTCACCAAACACGAGCATGCACAGTTGCTCGAACTCTTCTTCTTTACCTGAGAACAGGTCATCAATCACAAGAGTACGTTTCTGACCTGATTGCATGCGTTTCTTCGCCTCGCGCATTACCATCACCAATGTGTGCTCTTGCGGTAAGTTCGAGTCATCAACATTCCATTGATTGAATCGCTGAGACAGAGCACTTTCACAAAGCAGTGGCTTAAACGCCAACACCTCTTGCTTCAATACAGAAAGCATATCTTTAAACGCTTGCTCAGTATTATTCGTTTTTACACTACGAG
>NZ_JBFRVX010001780.1:0-999 GCF_041475345.1 Vibrio sp. 10N.222.48.A3
TGTTAGAATGGGGGTTTTATTGATATAAGAGGCTGATGCCTCTTATATCTTATTGGTATCTAGCGGTTTTTTAACGCTATTTTTACGGCTCGCTCTAAACTAGGGATAGTTGTAAGTTCAGGTACTCTTTGGGTATAAATAATTTGGTTATTTATACCCACTACAATGATACTTCGACTAAGCAAACCTAACTGCTTAATTTGAGTCCCTGTATTTAGGCCAAACTTATGTTCTGAAGAGTCAGAAAGATATGTCGCCCCGTCAAGAGAGTACTCTTTAATGAACCGTTGTTGAGCGAAAGGAGTATCGGCACTCACTGCATAAAATTCAATACCTTGAAGTTTGTGACTGTTGTTTTCTATGTATTGAGAAAGTTCTATAGCTTGTTGAACACAAACCGGCGTGTCAACAGATGTTAATATGCTATAGACTTTGATCGATTTACTTTTCGCACTGGTATCATAGCTTCCTAAATCTGAAGTCAGCATCTTAGCCGAAGGCATTAAATCACCTACTTCTAATGGTGTACCAATCAGGTCAAACTTTGTTGTTTTATCAAGTGTGACGACTTGAGCCGCTCCAAACTCAGCATCGTCTTCAGTAGTTTCAAACTTTGCGAAGGCGTTTATTGAATATAGGGTAGCAGCAACAATAAGTAGTTTACGCATGATTATGATAAAGCCGCTAGTGCTGATTCATAGTTTGGTTCAGTAGTAATTTCAGAAACCAATTCACTATGTGTGACCATACCATCCTGACCAATAACGATAATAGCTCTAGCAGCTAACCCTTCAAGCGCACCTTCATTTAAGTTTACACCGTAGTTTTCAGTGAATGATGACTCTCTGAAGAAAGAAGCGGTTGTTACATTATCAATGCCTTCAGCACCGCAAAAACGGTTCATAGCAAATGGTAAGTCGGCAGAAACACATAATACGATTGTATTGTTTAAATTAGCGGCTTTCTCGTTAAATGTACGAACGCTTGCAGCACAAACTG
>NZ_JBFRVX010001781.1:0-397 GCF_041475345.1 Vibrio sp. 10N.222.48.A3
TACTAAATTGCTCTAACATGCTCAGTGCGTATTATGTACGTTATGTTAAATTGGTTTCGGTGTTTATAAGGCAGGTATCTTTATGTGATGCCCTGCCTTTATTTCATATCTGTACTCTCTGAATTCTACTGCGTATTTAACCATAGCGGTTATTTACCATAAAATACCTAATAACCAGTGATAATAATCTTCGATTTTACCCCCGGCATTAGTTAGAGCTTAACCGCCGGCAAATTTAACTTTGTAGCCTTTCTTTTCAAGATGCGCTTTGAGCTTGTCACGAGCGTCGCCTTGAATCTCGATGTTGCCATCTTTTACTGAGCCGCCACAACCACATACTTTTTTGAGTTCCGCAGCCATGAGTTTTAATGGCGCGTCATCTAGGTCTAAGCCAACC
>NZ_JBFRVX010001782.1:0-263 GCF_041475345.1 Vibrio sp. 10N.222.48.A3
GTATTACCTATGTATTACATCAAATTCAAAAGAAACGCAGCCAGTTTTCGGTAATCGTTATTAACAAGAGAGCCCGATTTATAAAAGCGCACAGGAGAGGAAACGGCATTAGCTTGTCCAACATGCTCAGAACGACGGACAGATACTGGTAGCAATTTATCTTGTACTACCTCCAATTCCTCATCAATGAACTCATTAATAATAGTGTTTCTTGAGTCGACCTCGTTCCTCAAGATCAGATAATTGCCTTCATCCTCCTTAAT
>NZ_JBFRVX010001783.1:0-353 GCF_041475345.1 Vibrio sp. 10N.222.48.A3
ATATGGCCGCTAATAAGTACCATAAAGAAAATGTGCCTAACTCAAGTAAGCATCAGCATTCATTCTTGACGTATTCTTCTTTCTCACAAGTTTGTAAATATTCAAACCGCGCAAGTTATGAAGTATTAGTTCAGCACTCGCCACGATTATCTCGAGGCCTTCCTGAAAGAGAAGATAGTCTAGAAGAAGCGTACTGGGAAAGATAAGGCATTTTTTTGATTTATATTTCACTATTAGAAATATAAAAAAGGCTCCGAAAGGAGCCTTTTTTGTTTCTGAATATATTGAAGCCGTAAATAATACTTTAGTCGACTTAAATATTAATTCTATTGCTTAGTGGGTTATTGATGATT
>NZ_JBFRVX010001784.1:0-676 GCF_041475345.1 Vibrio sp. 10N.222.48.A3
ATAAAACTCCTGTAAGCTTTACCCTCTACATTACTTCAATTTCATTAAATGCAGGGAAATATTTATACAATTCACTAAAAGCAGTAACATCCTTTACAGAAAATATATTTTCATCTAGAAGACTTATATCAAAATTTGGCATCTTTTCTGACAAATGTCTGATTTCTTTCTGTGTTAAGTTTGGGGTTTTAATTGTAAAACTCTCCTTTCCTGATTTAAAAAAAGGCAAACCTTCAAAGTTGCAAACATCAACTAATTTTAGGTCATCTACTTTATATAATACAAATCCTAATGTTTCCATCCTACTACCATCTGCATAATCAAAATACATAACTTGCCTGACCTGTAGTTTTTCTTCATCATTTACTAGTCGATCATTTCTTTCTTGTAATGATCGGTTCAGTCTTGCAATTATTGAATCATACAAAAAACCTGAGAAGTTACTTTGTCTTGTCCAACCTCGTTCATCAAATGACTGCGGAATGTTATCTTCACCAACTATTTCGGTAAATTTTTGTTTATAAGCATCGGCTGCTAATTTTCCAGAAGAATCTTTTAACTCATCACGTGTATATACTTCTGAGTTATAACTTAAACAAAAAATTGAACCACTTTGTAGTTTTGATATGACGATAGATAAATCATCCAACATGCTTATATTAAATCGAGAGTCATA
>NZ_JBFRVX010001785.1:0-272 GCF_041475345.1 Vibrio sp. 10N.222.48.A3
CTGGCTATTTTTAGAAAGCTTTAAAATACTAAATTAAAGTACTTTGATGCTGTCAGCTTGTGGGCCTTTTTGACCTTGAGATACAGTGAACTCAACTTGTTGGCCTTCAGCAAGAGTTTTGAAACCGTCGCCTGTGATTGCAGAGAAGTGTGCAAATACGTCTGGGCCGTTTTCTTGCTCGATGAAGCCGAAGCCTTTAGTTTCGTTGAACCATTTTACTTTACCAGTAACTGTGTTAGACATGATGATATCCTAAAATTAAATTTTTATTT
>NZ_JBFRVX010001786.1:0-607 GCF_041475345.1 Vibrio sp. 10N.222.48.A3
CACGACCAGTACGACCGACGCGGTGCACGTACTCTTCTGTATGCTTAGGCATATCAAAGTTGATAACGTGGCTTACGTTTGGAATATCGATACCACGTGAAGCAACGTCTGTTGTTACCAAGATCTTGTAAACCGCACGCTCGAACTGGCTCATGATTGCATTACGTTGCGTTTGGTTTAGGTTACCGCTCAATGCCACCGCTTTAAGCTTCTTCTCGTTTAACTTCTCGGTTAGGCGATCAGTATCAGCACGAGTTGCCGTGAAGATCATCACCTGACGGTATTCAGCTTCTTCAATAACACGATCCAGAATTGCTTCTTTATGATCTAGATGGTCACACAGGTAAAACTTCTGAGTGATATCAAGGTGCTGTTCGTTAGAAACACCCACTGAGATGCGTTTAGGCGAATCTAGCATTTCATTTGCAATGTCGTTCACTTCCGCGTGATCAAGTGTCGCAGAGAACATCAACGTTTGACGGCGACGGTGTTTAGCTGCATTCGCGATACGACGCAATTCAGGTGCGAAACCTAAATCTAGCATCCGGTCAGCTTCATCAAGGATCAGCGTTTCAACACCATCTAAAAACAGTGAGCGGTGCTCAAG
>NZ_JBFRVX010001787.1:0-402 GCF_041475345.1 Vibrio sp. 10N.222.48.A3
ATCTTGTGGCATACCCATAATTTCAATCACATCACGTTTACTCATACCGTAGTCAATTAACACTGTTTGACCATCGAGCGATTCACAACCAGATAGAGCTAAGCTTGAAAGAATGGCCGTCGATAAAATTAGTTTCACTATTTAGTGTCCTTGGAAGAAAGCAGGCACTTGAACACTGCTCAATTGTTGAAAGTGGCGCTAATTCTCACCCACCTACCAAGGAAAATAACAACAAATAAATTTAGTCGTGACAGTAAGATGCAGTAAAACAAATCCACTCTATAGCTCTGCGTTTTGAATTGTGCTTAGCTCGCGGCCTCATATCCTTATTCACCAATGCTCTGTGGTTGTGGCTTAGTGCCATCACATCGTCAGCTAACGCCAGCATAACACGTTTGCTAC
>NZ_JBFRVX010001788.1:0-561 GCF_041475345.1 Vibrio sp. 10N.222.48.A3
GGTGCAAAGAGGTTGATTCTGTTTACAATTGTTTAACTTAATTGCATATCCTTGTTTGAAAAGTTCGATATTTGCTCACTCGAAAGATAGTTTTCTATACAAGCGCACTCTGCACTCAAGAACAACACAAACAAAAATATGAAGCGCAGTCTAATTAAATGAAACTAATATGCTGTATTTAAAGTTATTTTTTGTTAATAACCACCTCTATCACAGAAATTAATCCTGAAGCACATACAATTCCCTTGATTTCGAATAAGCGCTAATTTTTTCGTTCGAGCATTTAAACTCTTCCTTCGCCCAATAATTATGAGGTTCCTATGTTTGGAATATTCAAACCTATGGCGCATATCGATCGCTTGTCATCAGATAAGATCGATAGCACCTACACACGACTACGATGGCAGCTGTTTCTCGGCATCTTCGTTGGCTATGCGGGGTATTACTTAGTCCGTAAAAACTTTAGTTTGGCGATGCCTTATCTCATTGAACAAGGTTTTAGCCGCGGAGAACTAGGGGTTGCATTAGCGGCGGTATCTATCGCTTACGGCTTATCTAAGT
>NZ_JBFRVX010001789.1:0-314 GCF_041475345.1 Vibrio sp. 10N.222.48.A3
CTTCAATAACTTCGCTTTCTGAAGTCTGTCTCCATGAATGATATTGATCTGGGTGGTTTTGCTCGAACTGGTCGTTACGAGGGTCGCCAATTTCTTTTTGTTCAGACGCAGCAAAACTGGTCGCGCTTGCTAGTGATGCGCTAACCATTAATAGTGCTGTGACCGAATTACGTATCCAATGCTTTTTCACAGTGATATCTCCAATATACTGATTCTTATACCAAGCGTTGTGAGTTTGCTATTCAAATTAAGAACTGGAGAATTCCTGTTTATATTAATTCATAAACAAACACATTTTGTTACGTGTTGGATAT
>NZ_JBFRVX010001790.1:0-351 GCF_041475345.1 Vibrio sp. 10N.222.48.A3
GATGAAGTCTTCATGACAGGCACAGCTGCAGAAATCGTTCCAGTTCGCAGCGTAGACAAAATTACAGTAGGTGAAGGCAAACGCGGTCCTATCACTGAAAAAGTTCAAGCGGCTTACTTTGGTTTATTCAATGGCACTACTGAAGATAAGTGGGGCTGGTTAGATTACGTTTATCCAGCAGACCAAACTTCAGAAAGCCAAACACAAACCACTAAGTAAGCAACAGCCAAATATTTTATAAGGATTTAAGCAATGCCAATCTATCGTTCAGCAACGACTACCCACGGACGCAACATGGCTGGTGCGCGCGCTTTATGGCGTGCAACTGGCGTTAAAGATGATGACTTCGGT
>NZ_JBFRVX010001791.1:0-723 GCF_041475345.1 Vibrio sp. 10N.222.48.A3
GTTCGTTAATAGCTTGGCCAGATAGTCTAAAATATTCTTGAAGTGTTTTAATGCAAACCAATTTTTCTAGTTGTTCATCTTGGAAAGGAGCAAGGTATTTATGCGCATTTTTGATCATCTGTTCAGACTCTTTAGGGTTGTCTAAATAGTATTGAATTTTTTGCTCAAAATCCGACCAGTCATCCTTCACCTCTACATAATGTATGCCTGGCTGCAGAGTGCCTTCCATAAACCACGTTTCAAATTTCATTTTTGGAGTAACGACAAGTGAGTTTGAAGACATTGCCCATTTCAAGTTTGATGCAACATCGTTCCCTTCAAGGCAAATAATGAATTTGTATTGAAGCTGCTCTTCTACTGTCATAAATGGCTGTTGCCACTCTGGGTGTTGCTCTGAAGTATTCGATTGACCTGCATTCATCAGTGGATGACCATACAGAGTTTTCATAAAACGAATTCTATGTGGTTGAGTCACAGCACCACGAAATACGGCCATATTTTTTTTATCAGAAAAACTTAAGTTATCATCCACGAATCGGAAATGACGACGCTTATCTAATTTAAATAGTACAGAGTTACTATTGTTCCCATCAATCGGACGAGCTTTAAATAACGTTGGAACTGGCTCTATATGCGTTTCATCACCAAAATAGTAACTGAAACGAAAGTACTTTGGAAAATAATGAAGAAACTCTTTAAGATCAAAGAAATAAGATGTATAGC
>NZ_JBFRVX010001792.1:0-397 GCF_041475345.1 Vibrio sp. 10N.222.48.A3
GAGAACGTAAGCCCTCAAAGCCCTGATGCTGAGAGACTAAGTTCGCAAGACTGGCCGAGCAAGGCATCTAACTGGAACGAAGAGATCAGCTGGATGGCAAATTGGGAAGCCGATGAGCCTGAAATGCCAGAAGAGATCCTTAACTTCATTGATTGGCAAGATGACGTAACTGTTTATTTTTGTTATGAAAAATATAACATTCTCGAAACTAAGTGGTCAGTTTTTAAGAAGCACTGGAAAAACTTTTTGTTCTACGATGATGGCCCTATTTTACTAGGTCGCCGTCGTTCAGAAGCACTTTGGTTTGCTACAAATGGTACGGTTAAAATTGGTAACCGTGCTTAAGTTCGGTGTGATTTAATCGTGCGAGTGTTGACGATCCGATCAACAGATAGAC
>NZ_JBFRVX010001793.1:0-562 GCF_041475345.1 Vibrio sp. 10N.222.48.A3
CAGTTATGTTTTAGTGAAATTTCCTAGAGGTAAGACTGTAAATGCCAGTGCGTTATTTTCGAAAGAGCATCAATTAAAGCAATCACTTGTTATGAAAGATGGGGTGATTCTAGCCCTATTTCTATTGTCGAGCGCAATATCGTTAGTTTATGTTTATTTTGCTTGGCCGATAAAGCGATCTAAAACACTATTTATGACGTGCTATATAGTGCTGTTTTCTATGTTTTATATTTACAAGTTTGGGTTTTTATGGGATGGGTATGATGATAAAGGAACCTACGTTATAAATTTTTTTAGAAGCGACTATTGGTTCGTTTCTTATTCTTTATCTTTAGTTTGTGTATATTTAATGCTTGTTTTTTCAAGTTGCGATAGAATAAATACAAAGCACTTACTGATTTGTTCTTCATTTGTGTTTCTACAGTTCTTTTCAGTTTATATAAACTTTGATGTCATTGTTGGGTTTTTAATTAGCACTATCCTTGCAGCCGTTGTTATAGCATTTTGTTTGATATCAAAAGAAGTTAATAATAAAGTTCAAATAATAATTAGCTATCTTTCG
>NZ_JBFRVX010001794.1:0-238 GCF_041475345.1 Vibrio sp. 10N.222.48.A3
GATTTGATCCGTCATGTTGATGCTGGATTGATAACTGCCTTTGGGTTTATGCAAAATAAACCCACGATCTTCTGCAACTGGCCCACCATTAAGTACTGGCTTATCAAGGCTTGCTTGGTTGGATTTCGGCTGTTCAGAGTCAACCTCAACTTGCTTGAGCATGCTGCCGACAGTGACATCGATAGGAGCGTTGATCATCAAACCCATCGCACCTTCGTCATTGTGCTCACAAAGATAG
>NZ_JBFRVX010001795.1:0-259 GCF_041475345.1 Vibrio sp. 10N.222.48.A3
GTTATGACATTGGAGTTATAACTCTATGGCATTTATTCAAATATGAGATATATGCCAAGGTTTTATAAAATTGATTAACCATTGAAAATTAACATATTGTCTTATTGGAATGATAAATGGTACGCGCGCGAATAATAGAGTCAGGTAATGATTTCGAGTCGGTGGATCAGCCAATATTGGCGTGCTTAAACGAAAACTGTTTGTTCGGGGAGAGCAGAGGTTGTGAGCAACTAGAAGGGATTATGGTGACAGCTTAGAT
>NZ_JBFRVX010001796.1:0-285 GCF_041475345.1 Vibrio sp. 10N.222.48.A3
CTTTAATTTCTTTGCTCAACTGCTGTTCTTTCAACTGTTGGTTTAACTCTTTGTCTTTCGCTTGCTGCGCCAGTTTAGTTTCTTCTGCTGCCGCTTTTGCTTCACGAGACTGAACGCGAGACTTTTTAGAGCCTTTCTTCGCCTTCTTTAATTTTTTCTCATTTACCAAGCCAGCTTTAAGCATTTGCTCTTGGAGTGTTAACTTTGCCATGACTTTCCCAGTTCAGGATTAAAAACGACACTATCATACCTGTTTTTGAGGTTTCTGTTTACTGAACAAGAGTA
>NZ_JBFRVX010001797.1:0-810 GCF_041475345.1 Vibrio sp. 10N.222.48.A3
ATGTGGAATAAGTATTATTAATTTTACTTATGCAGAACTAAATTCTATCTTGGCTGCATGATCCAACACCATAAACAAACGCGATTACGCAGGGAAAAAGACGATGACCGCCATTACCGATTTGAACATTCTGCTAAAGTCCATGTCACCGGAGCTCATTGAAGGTGATTATGTTTTTTGTACTGTAGACGGGGGATTGGGAGATTATGTTCAACTCGAACCAATCGCGACCTTTCGTGAAAAGGAAAGTTTAACACTGGTTCTTGAAGAAGGCGTTGCGACCAAAGCTCAGTTAGACTTCGACGGTGTATTTAGCCTGATAACTTTATCGGTCCACTCGAGTCTTGAAGCGGTTGGATTAACAGCCGCTTTTGCCACCAAGCTAGGTTCATACGGCATTAGCGCCAACGTAATTGCTGGTTATTACCATGACCATATCTTCGTTCAGAAAGAGAAAGCAGAAGCTGCAATGAGTGCGCTGAAAGAGTTTTCAGAAACTGATTAATAAATAATTTGATTACTCACAAATACAAAAAAAGCGACGTAATTTACGTCGCTTTGACTTATTGCTTAACAATCACGCACTGATCAGGCATCAGTGAGTGACACAGTTAAGCAAGCTTAAAAGTCGCCACTTTGTCGCTTAAACCAGCGGCTTGACTCTTAAGTTCGTTCGACTCAGTTAAGCTATCCTGCGCGCCCACAACTAAGTGGTCGGTAACATCTTTAATGGTCGTAATGTTCTGAGTAATTTCACCCGTCACGTGCGTTTGCTCTTCTGCTGCGGTAGCAATTTGAGTCGCCATATCA
>NZ_JBFRVX010001798.1:0-280 GCF_041475345.1 Vibrio sp. 10N.222.48.A3
CCAGACAAAAAAATAGCCGCTCAATGGCGGCTATCTTGTCGTGGTCTAAATTACTACATCTAAACCAAGGGTGCTTAATTTCTAAAGAAAAAGCACACTAGCATCGACTGGTTATTTATCTAGCTTAAAATAGCTTAGTTCTGAGTTGAGTTCTTTCGTCACTTCAACAACGCTTTGGTTTGCTTGAGCTGATTGATCAATGCCTTCAATATTTTGTTGAACCAGTACGTTCATATTTTCAAGCTGTGTCGATATATCTGTCGTAACGGCACTTTGCTCT
>NZ_JBFRVX010001799.1:0-302 GCF_041475345.1 Vibrio sp. 10N.222.48.A3
GTTTACTTTTTATTAAACCTCTTCTTATCGCTAAATTCTGAAGAAAATAGAATTGCGCGTGAAAAACGTTTAGAAAGCAAAAAAATAAGGCACATGCTACTGCAAAGCATTACTAGATACATTCGTTCCAGAATGCTTCGTAAGAAAAAAACAAGCTTAGCGAACCTCGCAGATAGCTTCAAATTGAGAAGAAAAAGGAAATCTCGTCGCGAGCTGGTCTATAAAAAAATGATCCGATACTTTCAAGTCTGGGCGCATCGCCGGAAAAAGACTAAAAACATTGAAGTAGAGAAGATCAAAGA
>NZ_JBFRVX010001800.1:0-216 GCF_041475345.1 Vibrio sp. 10N.222.48.A3
GCAATACTGTATGAAAAATTAATACGGTATTAAGTTAATCGCTTGGTATTTTTATACTTGGTTCGATAAATGATTAACAATGGTATTCTTTCACAATCAACATGAGGAATATTCATGATCTATTATGTTTGAAAATATTAGGTGGTGTCAGTTATATTAATTGGCTTGATGGAAATATAACCACATTAATAGTGTGTTATTTAAGATAATTAATTT
>NZ_JBFRVX010001801.1:0-316 GCF_041475345.1 Vibrio sp. 10N.222.48.A3
GATAGCGATAACTGTCGCGCCGTTTTCACGAGCTAAGTTCGCAATCTCTACTTGGCTTTTAGTGCGGCCAGTGTGAGAGATCAGAACAATAACATCGTTATCACTGCAGTTAATGCAGCTCATGCGTTGCATCACGATGTCTTCGAAACAAGTGATTGGGATATTGAAACGAATGAATTTGTTTTGAGCATCTTTGGCTACAGCAGAAGAGGCACCCAGTCCGAAGAACGAAATGCGTTTTGCTTGAGTCAGTAAGTCAACCGCTCGGTTTACTTGCATCGCGTCTAAACTGTTTTTAGCAACATCTAGACAAGCC
>NZ_JBFRVX010001802.1:0-241 GCF_041475345.1 Vibrio sp. 10N.222.48.A3
TTGAACACCTGGCAATTCCACTACGATACGGCTAGCACCTTGACGTTGAACCAAAGGCTCAGCAACACCGAGTTCGTTAACACGGTTACGTAGAATAGTAATGTTTTGCTCTACCGCATAATTGCGGATTTCTTGAAGACGAGTTTCAGTGAAGTTAGCAATCAAAGAGAAACGACCGTTAGATTCTGAATCTACGAACGTCATATCTTGGTGCTTAGATTGCAGTAGCGATTTCGCTTCA
>NZ_JBFRVX010001803.1:0-246 GCF_041475345.1 Vibrio sp. 10N.222.48.A3
ATGGAAAACACACCAATACCAGCAAGTGGACGAAAAAGGAAAATAGGTAAACTAAACACAACCGCAATAAAAAACGACCTTGTGATTTTACTTTTAATGCCATGCTCTTTAACGTAGATATTTTCTAACGTATTAAGCTTAAGAGGCTTTGGGCTCTTCCTTGTTACAATCGAATCAGACTCAAGCCAAATATTCTTTTTGCCACTTCCCATTGTTCCTCCTCCATAAAGCCAACCAACTTAAAAT
>NZ_JBFRVX010001804.1:0-334 GCF_041475345.1 Vibrio sp. 10N.222.48.A3
GTCCGGCGGTGTAGATTCGTCAGTATCGGCGTATCTTCTTCAGCAACAAGGCTATCAGGTAGAAGGCCTTTTCATGAAAAACTGGGAAGAAGACGATAACGAAGAATACTGCACGGCAGCTGAAGACCTTGCTGATGCTCAAGCGGTATGTGACAAGTTAGGTATCCACCTTCACACTATCAACTTTGCAGCAGAGTACTGGGATAATGTATTCGAGTACTTTCTGGAAGAATACAAAGCGGGTCGTACACCGAACCCAGATATCCTTTGTAACAAAGAAATCAAATTCAAAGCATTCTTAGAGTTTGCGGATGAAGTATTAGACGCAGACTAC
>NZ_JBFRVX010001805.1:0-408 GCF_041475345.1 Vibrio sp. 10N.222.48.A3
CGCTTTATGTGTGGAACCTGAAACAGATTCACAATCAAATCTATCGTAAGCTAAAGCGTATTCAACCAAGAGCTGAGCAAGGCGACCGAGAAGCATTAACTATCCTTTACTTCTATTACACCACGCAAAAACAGGTATACGACCTAGATAACAATACATTGACAATAAAAACGGTTCAGAAATCTCTAGATAACATAATGGAGCTTAGTGAAAAGTGGAGTATCGAACTGGATATAGAGACATTCTCGAAAGATCTAGTCGCGAAATTCTAAGTTATATGCTCTTGATTGTATGAGCTTTGGCCTATGAAAGAGGGTTTTGACGTAAAAGTAGACGCTTAAGCAATTTTTTTGAATTTTTATCAAAAAAGGGGTTGCCATGTTTTCGATGATCTCTATAATGCCGCCT
>NZ_JBFRVX010001806.1:0-378 GCF_041475345.1 Vibrio sp. 10N.222.48.A3
TACTTTCTGCGTGACTTTAATGTGGCTAGTATAGAGTTGATTTTAGGTTCTATTATGATGTTATTTGGTTTTTGTTTCGGTGTTATTAGTTGGTTTAATTCCATTTCGACAGGAGATGTCACTTCTACAGGAACTGTAATGATAGCTGTAATGCCTATTATTATGGGTTTCCAACTCCTATTAAGCTCACTTCATTATGATATAACTAACTCTCCATTACATCCTTTGCAAAAGAAATAGAAATAAATACATTGATCGCAAAGATTTATAATGTAGAGATTGTTGGTTTTATGTGAAAGTCCTGAAGGTTGTATTTTTAGTTAAAGGTACTTGATGTGATTTCAAGGTTTAAAAAAAATAAATTCTATAGTTATATAT
>NZ_JBFRVX010001807.1:0-703 GCF_041475345.1 Vibrio sp. 10N.222.48.A3
GGTTAATTGTTCCGATGCCAAAGCACTTCTTTGCTTACTCTGCGATACCAGACTGGGATGCGGATACCGTTAATCGCGACGGAAAGTTTTATGAAGAACGTGGGATTAATGAACACAACGTTGCCATTTCAGCAACAACCAGCGCAGAAATAAACGACAAAGTCGCCAAGGTAGATCCTTTAATCGACAATGGCGTAATCGAAGCCATTATACCTACGTTAATCCTTCCTCAGGCAGAAAACGCAAAACAAGCCGTAGAGTTACTCGGTCATTACATCGAAACCTATGGTGCTGGTGAAGGAAACAGTCTCTATATTGCAGACACCAATGAGGCGTGGTTATTTGAAATTGGTTCAGGTCACCATTGGATTGCTGTAAAAGTGCCAGATGACAGTTACGCCATGATTGCAAATGGCTTACGTGTACATGGTGTGAACTTGGCAAACAAAGAGGTACTGCATTCAAAAGACATATTCGAGTTTGTAGAACAAAACAAACTGCTTGATAACGCAGATGAAAAATCTTTCAATTTTGCAAAAGCATTCGGAGTTATTGGTGATGAGTATAATATCGATCGTGAATGGTTAGGCCAAAAAATACTGACACCTTCGCTGCATCAACAAAGTCGCATGACGCAATACCCTTTGTTTATGAAACCTGATACAAAAATCTCAGTTGAAAATGTGGCAGAGGTACTTAGCGC
>NZ_JBFRVX010001808.1:0-381 GCF_041475345.1 Vibrio sp. 10N.222.48.A3
CGGTCGTACTGGTCGTGCGGGTAACAAAGGTGATGCAATCTCTTTGGTTGGTCCAAAAGACTGGGATAGCTTTAAGCGTGTTGAGCTTTACCTTCAACAAGATCTTACTTTCTCTGTACTTGAAGGTCTAAAAGGTAAATTCAAAGGTATTAAGCCGCGTAAACCTGCTTTTGCTAAAGGCGGTCCTGCGAAGAAGAAAACCAACACTCAAGCTAAGAAAACGCCGAAAAAACCGGTTAAGCGCGATAAGAGCTTCCACAAGAATGTGGCAGTGGGTGATACAGTATTTATCCCTAAGAAGAAAGTTGCGCCAAAAACTGACGACGAGTAATCAACTCGCGTGAGCTAAAAGATTATGTTTATAAATACAGATCTTTATAC
>NZ_JBFRVX010001809.1:0-229 GCF_041475345.1 Vibrio sp. 10N.222.48.A3
TCATTCCACACAACAGAGCAAAGGAACATTTATACGCGGAAACTCGCTTAAAATCGACCTTCCACATTCGAATTTATTGTGTTTTATCTGGCTTTGCTGCTTTTTAGCCCATCAAGTGCGCAAAGATTCATCAAAACCGAAAAAATTGCGATAATTATATCTCGAAAGTACCTTAATCAGCAAAACTCTCGTAAAGTAGATTTTAGGGCGCGTTGACCTTTCGTGGTTA
>NZ_JBFRVX010001810.1:0-393 GCF_041475345.1 Vibrio sp. 10N.222.48.A3
TAACTACACTGGTGTCGATGCACTACTCAAAGCGGCTGATGAAAAAATGTACGAACAGAAACGACAAATTTTATAGGTTGGATTGGATCTGCTATTAGAATTTAGTTGCTGAATGTGGGGAAAAGCCTCAGAATACCGCGCTTTGCTCCTTATCAATCCTATTGATGAGCGAAAGCTGTAGCAACGACTTATTTCTGCGCGTTGCTCATACTAAATGTTATTCAACTGAGAAAATAATCTATGAGTTTTACCTCCCTTGGCCTTTCTGAACCGATCCTTAAAGCTATTGAAGCACAAGGTTACGATAAGCCATCACCAATCCAAGAGAAAGCCGTACCAGCTGTCCTAACGGGCAAAGATGTAATGGCCGCTGCTCAAACAGGTACAGGTAAA
>NZ_JBFRVX010001811.1:0-339 GCF_041475345.1 Vibrio sp. 10N.222.48.A3
GTTCACTCCACGGAAAGCCGATACGTCTCATTTTTGCTGCTGGCAAATTTCCAGAAACTAGCAAATCGACATATTCACCATCGTGTACCTGCTTTACTTGTTCTACCGAAACAGGCATTGGCTGGAACATTTCGAATGCATTACCCCATTGTGGATCGCTATCCATTAGCGCCTCAACAGCACTGTGTAACAACAGATATTTGTTGATTGGGTAACGATGACCTTCTGGTAAAGGTAACTGCGAATAGATTGGGTGGTAAATTAAAGGAATCATAATCAAGTAAATTGCGTATCTTTCTCAAAATCATAACAGTCTCAGACTTGGCGACAACCCTAATT
>NZ_JBFRVX010001812.1:0-271 GCF_041475345.1 Vibrio sp. 10N.222.48.A3
CTTCAATATCCACCAAAGTTTGGTCAATACCGATAATATGGGTACGTGACATTCTTTTGCTCGTTTGAGCTTGGCTTACTAAAGGGTCACGAGCGTGAACCGGAAAATAGTGCTTTGATTTACGTTGTCCAGGGAATTTCATAGGGCTAGTCTAAGTCAAGGGGAAATAGGTGGCGGATTCTACCGCGCTATATTTAACGCGGCAATCTTTCAAACTATAGCAAACGTTTGCTAGGCTATTTTTTTATTCGCCTTCCATAAAGCTAAGATC
>NZ_JBFRVX010001813.1:0-297 GCF_041475345.1 Vibrio sp. 10N.222.48.A3
CTTGTTAAGCAAATCAACCCTCGCTCTTTAGGTAACCTAATCGCGATGTACGAGCACAAGATCTTCGTTCAAGGCGTTATCTGGAACATCTTCAGCTTCGACCAATGGGGCGTAGAACTTGGTAAGCAACTAGCAAACCAAATTCTTCCAGAGCTTGCAGACGATGCACAAGTAACGTCTCACGACAGCTCTACTAACGGTCTAATCAACGCATTTAAAGCGCTGAAAGCTTAAGACTGTTTAAGTAACACCAAGTAATAATTGTAAACGCCAACCTTTCGGTTGGCGTTTTTTATG
>NZ_JBFRVX010001814.1:0-356 GCF_041475345.1 Vibrio sp. 10N.222.48.A3
AGACACCTGTCGGCAAAGTGAATAAGAAACGCCTCCGAGAGGCGTATGCTTAAGCACCCAAAGGTACTAACAAAAACCGATCTCATGAGATCGGTTTTTGTTTTCTAAAACAGGCAAGCTAGTACTCTTCATCCATAACTTCATGGCGTTCATCATGGTATGCTTCTTCATCCTTACCTCGTTTCCAGTAAGGAATCGCATACATATCTTTTCTAGACAGCTTGTACTCTTGTTTAAGCGCTTTACGACACGCAATCACGCTTTCATTTTCACCCGCAATGAAAGCCGAAAGCGAGTGAGATCCATTAGGTGCAATTAAGCCGGAAATGGCTTTGCTCAATAGATATTGATCACTC
>NZ_JBFRVX010001815.1:0-377 GCF_041475345.1 Vibrio sp. 10N.222.48.A3
GTTTTGACCCTGATTTATTTGAAGAGCCAACAACGTTTAACCCGAATCGTTGGGTAGAAAAAGATGGCGCTTCCTTCTCTAACCTTCAGCCGTTTGGTGGAGGAGCAAGGCTATGCCCTGGACGCTCATTGGCCATGATGGAAATAAAACTCGCCTTTCATACATTGTTTAAAGAATTCAGCATCGAGCCACAACAAGCCCCTGAAGCTGTGGTTGAACAGTTTGCGTTCACGATGTCTCCTGTTGGGTTTAATGTAAAAATAACCAAGCGAAGTTAGCTTACAAATAGACCTATCGAGAGCCAATGATAAAGCCGAACTATCGGCTTTTTCGTCTATTTCAACTCATCCAACACTTCATAGCATTCAGTGTCTATT
>NZ_JBFRVX010001816.1:0-258 GCF_041475345.1 Vibrio sp. 10N.222.48.A3
ATCAGACGTTTTATTTCGGTCGAAAAGCCGTACTACTATGTACTACCGCAATTTTTTCAGTGCCTCTATTGATTGGCGGAGCTGCATACATGCACTTTGAGGGCAAGCAAGAACTCGCCCTACAAGCCGATGATGCACAACAATTGATTGAAACACTGATTGTTGAAAAAGAACAAACCGACTTTCTTTACGCTGAGCAGGTAGAAACCAATCACTCACTGTCTCAAGCATTAACCGAGAAAGAAGGCACTATTCAGT
>NZ_JBFRVX010001817.1:0-378 GCF_041475345.1 Vibrio sp. 10N.222.48.A3
CCCTAGCTCACCAAGAAGGTGAGCAAGAAAAAGCACGCATCTTAGAGCAAGGTAGAGCTGAGCTAGAAGGCGAACGTCAAAAGTTACGCCGTGAACTTCAGGCGGATATGGCAGACGCTGTTATTCAAAGTGCACAGAAATTGATCAGCAAAAACCTAGATTCTGAAACGAACCGAGCGTTAGTTGATCAAATGATAAGCGAACTCTAAACGGAGGCAATATGTCAGATTACACCAATATTGCTCATCCCTACGCTAAAGCATCGTTCGACTTTGCTTTAGGTGAAAACAAGTTACAAGAGTGGCACTCAATGCTGTCCATTCTTGTGACGGTAGCGGAAGAAGAAACGATCGCTAAACAGATTTCATCAGCAGAAGG
>NZ_JBFRVX010001818.1:0-250 GCF_041475345.1 Vibrio sp. 10N.222.48.A3
GGCTTATTATGACAAATTTTTCTGGGCGGGCAGCGCTATGTCATTGGAAGCGCAAGCCAAAGATGCTGCGAAGGGCGCGGTCGCGGGTAATGGTGAAGATGACATCATGGAAGCGCGTTTAGCGTTAGTACCTGAGTATGTTGAACGTTTTAAGCGAGTGTTTGGTGATGATACTCCGAAAATACACAACGCTTGGCGTGCTATAGCCGCGTTTGAACGTACGATGATTCAACGCGACATACCAATAGAC
>NZ_JBFRVX010001819.1:0-262 GCF_041475345.1 Vibrio sp. 10N.222.48.A3
GCATACCACTTGAGCGTTTTGACGAGTAGCGGTTCTAAACCTCAAATAGCTCAAATTTTGAAAGCGATCTTGTCTATCTGATCATAAATAAGCGCATTGATGCTTATAAGTGGTGCGGGCAAACGTTTGTTTAATTCTATTTTGTAATTTAATTACAGAAATAAGTTTGTAAAATAACCGCAAGTGGCTAAAAGTGTGACGAATAGCAAAAAATACTTGTAATCTTTTTTCTTTGGGGTATATTAATAACCAACTTCTGAAG
>NZ_JBFRVX010001820.1:0-350 GCF_041475345.1 Vibrio sp. 10N.222.48.A3
ACTAATTAGAGAGGATGCATGGAGCCTGTAAAGGATAGGTATAGTATTGATAATACTGATTATACCGTAGGACAAGATAATGTTCAGAAATGGGGTTTTGATGTTCATAACCCTGTATTTGGAATCAGCGCTGGGGCGATAATTGCTTTCCTGATTGCGCTTTTGGTTGCAGAACCTGAAACAGCTAAAGCGGCACTTGATGGCGTTAAGTGGAAAGTCATCGGTAACTTCGATGGTTTCTTTATGTGGGCTGCGAACCTTTTCGTATTTTTCTGTTTTGTCCTCATTATCTCCCCTTACGGAAAGATACGTATAGGTGGCGATGATGCTAAAGCAGAGCACTCTAATCT
>NZ_JBFRVX010001821.1:0-274 GCF_041475345.1 Vibrio sp. 10N.222.48.A3
GCCGATAACCTTGCACTAGCGATAGCTGAAATCGGTAGCTTGTCAGAACGTAGAATGGCGCTGCTGATTGATAGCGCACTAAGCAAACTTCCACCTTTCTTGGTCGATAACGGCGGCGTGAACTCTGGCTTTATGATTGCTCAGGTTACCTCTGCAGCATTGGCAAGTGAGAACAAAACCTTGGCTCATCCGGCGTCAATAGACAGCCTACCTACTTCTGCCAACCAAGAAGACCACGTATCAATGGCCACCTTTGCCGCGCGTAGGCTTAGAT
>NZ_JBFRVX010001822.1:0-216 GCF_041475345.1 Vibrio sp. 10N.222.48.A3
ATATACTTAAGGCTGAGTAGTCCGCTTAATGTACCAGTAACGACACTGCTTGACTCTTATTTGAAGCCCTCATATTACTATGAGGGCTTTTTTATGAGCGTAACCTATTTGCCATTAGCCATTAGCCAAATACTGTCAAGTCTAAATTGTGGACTTCAAGAACCATAGTTATTGGATTCCAGAACTCTTTCTTCAACCTGAATTTATACTTATATT
>NZ_JBFRVX010001823.1:0-296 GCF_041475345.1 Vibrio sp. 10N.222.48.A3
GGTTATTACACAAAATCAAACAACACGTAAAAGTGTGTCTAATGAGCTCTCAGCCCAATTAGATAAAGGGCTGGGGGCGGAAATTCCGGTTTGTGTAAAAAATCAATTTAGTAAAATTCACACTGTGAAATTTTTGTTGTGAAATTGTTTAAAAAATACAAGTAGTATGAAATACATGGAAGCGACACAGTAAAGAACACATTTGAAAAGGGTCAATCAGGATTTTTGACCTACATGAAATTCAAAGCCGTAAGAGGGAAAGATTATGAATATGCTGACACTAGACAAAACAGAAC
>NZ_JBFRVX010001824.1:0-429 GCF_041475345.1 Vibrio sp. 10N.222.48.A3
CTCATTGATAGAGCGGTGATTGACATATCCAGTGATATATTGTTTGTGGATGATGGTTCAAAAGATGATACATGGTCTCGAATTGAAGCACTAGCCGAAAATAATGATAAAATAAAAGGAATCAAGCTTTCCATTAATAAAGGGCACCAAGTCGCACTGAAATCAGGCTTGGATTGTTCGGTAGACAAGTGTGATTTCTCTATTTCCCTAGATGCGGATTTGCAACAAGACCCTTCTGTAATAGAAGATTTCATTTTGGACTTTAAGAATGGGAATGATGTGGTTTATGGTGTCAGGAAAGATAGAAATACAGATGGATTATTAAAAAAAACGTTAGCAAAATGTTTCTATAGATTAGCAAAAAAACTAGGCATTGACCTAGTTCCAGGTCATGCTGATTATCGAGGCTTGTCAAATAAAGCCCTAGAT
>NZ_JBFRVX010001825.1:0-269 GCF_041475345.1 Vibrio sp. 10N.222.48.A3
CTGTAATCACAACCAGAGGTTAATCCAAATGGCTTTAAATCTTCAAGACAAAAAAGCAATTGTTGCTGAAGTCAACGAAGCTGCCAGTGGTGCACTTTCTGCAGTTGTAGCTGATTCTCGTGGCGTTACTGTTGGCGCAATGACTTCTCTACGTAAACAAGCTCGCGAAGCGGGTGTTTACATGAGAGTTGTTCGTAACACACTAGCACGCCGTGCGATTCAGGGTACAGACTACGAGTGTCTAACTGACACTTTCACTGGTCCAACTC
>NZ_JBFRVX010001826.1:0-331 GCF_041475345.1 Vibrio sp. 10N.222.48.A3
GGCTAACCCATTATTGACCGCGATTGGTATTACAGCCCCCCTCACCAACAGCCGCCCCCACCCAACCGGACCACTCCTCTTTGGTCAAATAACACCCTATTTATTATTCGATATAAATATGCAATCGATTTCCATAATGAAAATGAGTTGTTTACCCAATCCTCATCCATTAATTATATAATTTTTAAAGCAAAGATCGGTAAAATCCGCTAATCTTGGTCGCAGTGGCTTAGTTAGTTTGGTATCTGCAGTAAAAATCATGAAAAAAGACGAATTTCAAAAATCCACCGCAAATCTAAAAAAAGCGGTGCCTCTTATGATGAAGAACCTG
>NZ_JBFRVX010001827.1:0-253 GCF_041475345.1 Vibrio sp. 10N.222.48.A3
ATATTGAAAGGGATGGATGTTAGATATGTTTTATTATTTGTACCTTTATTAATATTCTCAATTGCCCTACCAAAGCGTTTGTCAAAAAGTTACAATTTACCAACACTAGACTTAATTATATACACTAGTGTTTCTCTTATCGTGCCATTTTTACTTATTGGTATGTTTTTTTCGGGGGTGTACGCATTTCTTCAAATCTCTGGATATGGGTTTAGTGGAATAATATATAGTTATGATTTTATATACTTTAGTT
>NZ_JBFRVX010001828.1:0-306 GCF_041475345.1 Vibrio sp. 10N.222.48.A3
GAACTGCTGTTATTGGAAAAGGGTGGACTGGTGCTCAGGACCTTCCAAAAGGTACGCTTAAGTTATTAGCAAATGGTACGGAAATCTGGAAGGCTTATAGTATCGGAGACAATATCTCTGATGGAACTTTAAGCAAATCTGGTAATCATTGGTCTAGCCTACCATCTATTGGTACCAACCGAGTGAGTGTACCGAGAAAAACAAAAGTGGGCGGCTACAGTGTTCACCGCGTTGATTTACCAGCCGATACAACAACGCTCAAGTGGGTCTATGAAGTAGAAAAACTTGACAGCAAAGGAAAAAACC
>NZ_JBFRVX010001829.1:0-299 GCF_041475345.1 Vibrio sp. 10N.222.48.A3
CCATTGAGCCAGAAGAATCATGATCAATAGCACGGCCTTGGCGTTCAGACGTTGTGGTGAGTAGCATCTCTTGGATAATTTCTGGCAGCGTTGCGGCTTCAGACTCTACCGCACCCGTCAACGGGTAACAGCCAAGTGTGCGGAAACGAACCATCTTTTCTTCAATCACCTCACCTTCTTTGAGCTCCATCCGCTCATCGTCTTTCATTATGAGCATACCGTCACGCTTAATCACTGGACGTTTTGCCGCTAGGTATAATCCTGGGATTTCAATATTCTCAAGGTAGATGTATTGCCAG
>NZ_JBFRVX010001830.1:0-258 GCF_041475345.1 Vibrio sp. 10N.222.48.A3
TTCTTGATTGCTTTGAAAGAGAAACAGCAGGCGATTCATGAACAACTCGCGCCAGTGAAAGACAAAGGCTACTACGTATTCCATGACGCGTATGGCTACTTCGAACAAGAATTTAAGTTGAATAATCTAGGTCACTTTACGGTTAGCCCTGAGCGTAAACCTGGCGCAAAAAGTCTGATAGCTATCAAGAAGACTTTGGTGCGTGAAAATGTTCAATGCGTATTTTCAGAGCCTCAATTTACACCAGCGGTGATTGAA
>NZ_JBFRVX010001831.1:0-504 GCF_041475345.1 Vibrio sp. 10N.222.48.A3
CAATAACAGCAACCAGCTTATTGGTTGTTTTTCCTGGAGCCGATAGTACAACGGCTAGCTCTTCTTGCTGGGCATTATTAGCGATGATATCAGCCGCTCGTAAAAAACGATCTGCATCAGCTAATGATGAACCTCCAAACTTTAAAACGCGCATCCCTTTCTCCATAAGTCATAAAAATGGTACAAAAAAAGGCCTGTATCTTGTTGGATACAGGCCTTTTTTTTAAAATCCGTTACTTAGCAGCCTGCCCCAACAATGTGAATGTCGGTAATAATAATGGTGGTGGTCATTACTAGGTGGCTTACATGCTGCATATCAAATTCTCTGCTTGTGCTTTACTCTACGTGTATCAATTTTTACTACTATGCGTCAATGAAAAGTTGCGTTTTTTTTACATTCACACCGTTTTTCAGAGCAAACCTTCATTTAAGAGATAAAACACCCTGCATCAACCTGCCATTCAGAGACTGGATTAACTCATCAAACAAACAGAAGTAATCAGT
>NZ_JBFRVX010001832.1:0-233 GCF_041475345.1 Vibrio sp. 10N.222.48.A3
GTATTATAAGTTTTATGATATTCCATTGACTGAAGACTATGATGAATTTCGGTCTCAACTAATGAATACCAAGCTGCAAGCTGGTGGAGGAACGTCGTCATGGAATGGGATCATTGCTGCCGCCCAAGAAGCTAATAAAGCAACGAATCTAAACCCTGAGCAAGTGTTTATTGTTTTATCTGATGGTCAGGATGGCGACAAGAACTATTTACAAAAACTAGTGGACCAAGGGC